>NZ_JBFBBD010000014.1:0-116700 GCF_040689515.1 Streptomyces sp. NPDC051173 | reverse complement strand
GCTTCCGTGCGGCCCGGCAGCCGGGCCCTGCGCGTCGACGTGATCGGCAGGCGGCTCGCGCCGGCGCCAACCGAACGAGGCACGTGCGAAATCCGGGCCTAGACCGCCTGCCCCTCTGTTGGAGCGCTCCTCCCCGCTGGGCGCTCGCCGATCGCAGAGGGGCAGGCACCAAGAACTCGTCCGGCTGTACGGGGGACAGCCGGACGACACCAAGCTCCGCCCCGCCGGATGTGGGTGATGCGCCTCTTACCCATCACCTATCCCGGCAGGGGCGGGAACCACGCCCGTCCGGTCGGCTCCTTGGCAGGTCCAGCCGGACGGGTGCTCGTAACTCCTGCGCACGTGGATGCCGAGTGCGGGACCATGTGACACCAGCCACAGGCATAGGCGGACGGCGGGAGAAGTCATGCACAAGCCCGAGATCACAAGCAGGACCGATGCACGAGCCAGGGCACACCTGGGGGCACAGGGCAAGCTCAGGTGCAGGGTGTGCGGCACAGCGCGTGTCTCAGTTCATGACCAGGGCTCTCTAGGGGTGCTGATCATGTGCGAAGACCCGAAGTGCCAGGCAGCGCATTCGGTCTTTCAGTGACCAAGCGTCAGGAGTGGCCATGAACTGCACCAACTGCGGATCCAGCAACGTCACTGTCTACCCGCAGGAAGACGGTTCGGCGTACTGCGAATGCGGAGACTGCAACTGCTCATTCACGATCAACCCGTGACGGAGTCGCCGCGAATCGGCCCCGCCCGAGCGTCCTCCCCCGAGGCATCGAGCGGGGCCTCCGCTTGTCGGGCGAACGCTTGCCCCTGTGTGTCCCAAGGGGTGTACCGTTCCAGCTACCGCTGGGAGGTGCCCCCAACGGGCTGGATGGTGCGGACCGTAGCCCGCAATTCAGCCCGTCCGGCGATTGAGGACACCGCCGTGCAGCGGTGGTGCGGGACAACACCACCCGCAGCCGACCACCGCCTACAGATAAAGCCCCGCGTCCAGCCCGCCCTGCTGCGGCGGCACCGACGCCGGACCCGTCCCCCGCCGCAAGGCGAAAAGCTCCGCGAGCGTCGCGCCCTCCCGCCCCACGCCCTCCTCCCGGCCGAGCCAGGCCACGGACTCCTTGCGCGTCAGCGGGCCCACCTCGATGCGCGCCAGGCACCGGCCCGGCCGCACGACCGCGGGGTGCAGCCGCTCCAGGTCCTCGTTCGTGGTGACTCCGACCAGGACATTGCGGCCCTGCCCGAGCAGCCCGTCCGTGAGGTTCAGCAGCCGGGACAGCGCCTGCCCCGCCGTGTGCTTCGCCTCGCCGCGGATCAGCTCGTCGCAGTCCTCCAGCAACAGCAGCCGCCAACGGCCCTTCGCCGAGCCCTCGTCCTCGCCGATCGCGATGTCCATCAGATAACCGACGTCGTTGAACAGCCGCTCCGGGTCCAGCACGCAGTCGACCTGGCACCAGTCCCGCCACGACCGGGCCAGCGTCCGCAGCGCGGACGTCTTGCCGGTGCCCGGCGGACCGTGCAGGAGCAGCAGCCGGCCCGCGATGTCGTCCGGGGTGACCTTCATCAGCCGGTCCATCGCGTCGGCCACCGGCGCCGTGTAGTTGGGCCGCACCTCCTGCCAGGTGCCGGCCGAGATCTGCCGCGTCGTACGGTGCGGGCCGCGCCGGGGCGAGACGTACCAGAAGCCCATCGTGACGTGCTCGGGCTGCGGCTCCGGCTCGTCCTCCGCGTCGTCCACGGCCTGGCCCAGCACCTTCCTGGCCAGGTCGTCGCTCGTCGCGGTCACGGACACGTCCGCGCCGCGGTTCCAGCGGGAGATCAGCAGCGTCCACCCGTCGCCCTCGGCGAGGGTCGCGCTGCGGTCGTCGTCCCGCGCGGCACGCACCACGCTCGCCGAGGGCGGCAGCAGCGAGGCGCCGGGTTTCACGCGGTCCACGGAACGGCTGTGCGCGTACGGCTGTTCCCCGGTGGCGAACCGGCCCAGGAACAGCGCGTCGATGACATCGGACGGCGAATCGCTGTCGTCCACGTTCAGCCGGAGCGGCAGCGATTTCTCCGCGGGGGTGGGGGCCGGGTCGGTGGGCAGGATCTGCCTCCTGGCTTCGGGGCGGACGTCGGCGCACATGCCGCCCATGATCCGGCACCGGAGGCTCTTGCGCACACAGGTTTTTCCCGGTTGTCCCGGCGTTCGCGCGGAAGCCACCGCACATCGATCCGCCCGTGGATACCCTTGCCCGTGATGGCACGTCATGGGGTACGTCGGGCGTTTTTTTCTCGGACAGGGCGGTGGCGGGTCGCCGCACTGCTCGTGAGCGGCGTGCTGGCGCTCGCGCTGCTGGTCGCCGTCCTCAGCGGCGGCTGGGAGGGCGGCGGCGGATCCGGCGGACCGGGCGGGCCCGGCGGCTCGGACGGCGACCGGGGCGGCGGCGCGGCCGCCCTGGGCTTCGGCTTCACCCACACCCAGTACAGCGCCGACCACGGCGACGACGGCGCCCGCGCCTCCGCCGCCAAACTGCTCGCAGGCTCCCCCCTGCCGCAGAACCAGCACATCATGGGCTGGGGCGTCGACAACCCCGAACCCAGGCCTGGCTCCTACAACTTCGGGGACCTCGACCGGCGCGTCGCCCTGATGCGCAAGACCGGCGCGACCCCCGTCCTCACGCTCTGCTGCGCCCCCGACTGGATGAAGGGCGGCACCGCGGGCAGGACCGACTGGTCGCAGAAGTCCCTGGAGAAGGCGCCGCTGCCCGGCCACTACAAGGACTTCGCCCAGCTCGCCGGCGTGATCGCCAAGCGCTATCCGGACATCCACCACTTCGTCGTCTGGAACGAGTTCAAGGGCTTCTTCGACGAGTCCAGGAACCGCTGGGACTACGAGGGCTACACCCAGCTCTACAACCTGGTCTACGCGGAGCTGAAGAGACAGAACGCCCGCAACCTCGTCGGCGGGCCCTACATCAACGTGGACAGCCATCCCCCCGACAACGCCACCAACGCCTCGTCCCTGCGCGGTCCCTGGGGCTCGGTCGACCAGCGTTCCGTGGACGCCGTCTCCTACTGGAATACGCACAAGAAGGGCGCGGACTTCGTCTCGGTCGACGGGGCCAGCTACACCCGCGAGAACGACCGGCTGCTGCCCGACGAGTTCGGCGCCACCCAGAAGTTCGCCGACGTGACCGCCTGGCTGGCCAGAACCACCGGCCTGCCGGTGTGGTGGTCCGAGTGGTACGTCGAGCCGCCCGACGCCAACGACAACCGCAACGGCTGGACGGAGGAGCACCGCACGGCCGTGCAGGCCGTGGCGATGCAGCAGCTGGCCACGGCCGGGGCCGCGACGGCGTTCTACTGGAACCCGGAGTCGACGACGGCGGACTGCCCCGGCTGCCTGTGGCGCAGCACGGAACTACCGGACGGCGGCACGGCGCTGCCCATGCTGGACCTGCTGGCGCGCTTCGCGAAGTCCTTCCCGACGGGGACGCGGTTCCACTCCGTGGACGTCACGGGGGCGGACGCGGGGACGGTGCGGACACTGGCCTCGGACACGACGATCCTGGCCGTGAACACGCAGAACCGCGCGCTGACCGCGACCGTGGACGGGCACACGCTCAACCTGGGCCCGTACGACGTGCAGTGGGTCGGCTGAGGCGCTCCGGCCCGACTACGAGTCCGACTACGAGCCCGGCTACGAGATCGTCGCCAAGCGCGTCACCAGGGACACCAGCAGGACCACGAGCAGCGGCAGCGCGAACCAGTACGAGCTCTGGAGCCAGCGGAGCTGGCGGACTCCGGGGCGGCCCACCACCCGCAGCAGTTCGCGCACGGACAGGAGCAGCAGCAGCGCCACCGCCGCCAGCGCGCCGATCACCGAGACCGGTGTCCAAGTGATGCGCGGGCCGGGCGGGCCCGGGCGGGGCTGCGGGGCCTCACCCGCGGGCGGGTTCTTCAGTTCGTAGAGCACCGCGTCGTCGTTGGACAGCACCCGCCGCAGCTCCGGCCGGCCGTCCAGGGCGTGCCGAACCCGGGCGTCCCAGTCGGGCGCGTAGCCGGAGTCGAGCTGGAGATAGACCGACTGGCCGCTGTTGACCATGATGTACGCCCGGGGCCCGGCCTTCCGCAGAGCGGTCACCAGGTCGTCCACCCGCGCCGGGTCGCGGGGCGCGAGCGTCGGGTCGTAGAGCACCCGCTCCATGTCGCGGCTGCCCCAGGGCATGGCGGGCGTGACGTTCTTGACGGTGTCGTTGCTCATCCACAGCAGGTGCACCGTCGGCTCGTCGTGCGCGTAGACGTAGTCCATGGCGGCGACCTCGCCGGGCCGCACCCGCTCGAAGGACTCGTTGCCCCAGCGGGCCACCAGGAAGCCGAAGACGAGGACGAGCCCGGCCACCAGCGCCGCCACCGGCCCGAGCACGCCGCTGCGCGCCGTCGCGCGCGTGCGCGGGAAGAGCGCGAGCGCGGCCAGGACACAGGCGCCCGGCACCGCGAACAGGAAGACGCGCAGGGCGACTTCACCGCCGTACGACTGCATCCCGAAGGCGAGGAACGGCACCGCGGTGAGCAGCAGCAGCGCCACGTCGGCGACCCCGGACCGGCGGCGGCGCCACCAGCCGAGCGCGGCGAAGGCCAGGACCCCGCCCGCCAGCGCCACCCTGACGTACAGCACCAGCTTGTGCGTGGCGCTGCCGCCCTCGATGCGGCCCGAGACCGACGAGGAGACATTGCCGCCCAGGGAACCCAGGCCGCCGAAGAGCTCGTCGAAGTGGCCCGACCAGTAGGGCTCCGCGAGGAAGCCCACCCACACCGCGAGCATCACCGCGCACAGCAGCGGCAGTCCGCGCAGCGTGCAGCGCCGGGTGACGACCAGCGCGGTCACCACCCCCAGCATCACGAACGGGGTGAGCTGATGGCTCGCGACCGACGCGGCGAACACCGCGAGCACCACCGCGAGCAGGACCCCCAGCTCGCCGCGGCCCGCGGGGGCGACCTCCGCCTCGCCCGGCAGCAGCTTCCCGCGCAGCTGCCGCGGCCAGCGGAACCACACCAGCAGCACGGCCACGAACAGCAGATAGAAGAGGTAGTTGAGCGCCTGCGGCGAGAAGTAGTCCTGGCCCACCCAGCCGCACAGCACGAACAGCCAGGCCGCCGTCCACTTCGCCCGCCAGCCCGCCCGCACGGCCCGCAGCAGCAGGGCCAGCGGTGCCAGGCTCAGCAGCTGCACGGTCAGCGGCCACCAGCGCAGCACCCCGGAGAGGTCGCTCACCCCGCAGGCCCGCGCGACGAACGCGGCGACGGCGAAGAAGCCCGGCCAGCTCCAGCGGGCGTCGAGGTCGGGCGCCGCCACCCCCGTCCGGTCGATGAAGTCGATGAACCCCAGGTGCTGCCACGCCGTCGCGAAGCGCGGCTGCGCCTCCAGCACGGCGGGCGCGGCGTGCAGGGAGACCACGGTCAGCAGCAGCACCGCGGTCAGCAGCCACCGGCGCTGCCGGGCCAGCCCCAGGGCGGCGGCGAACGACACGATCAGCAGGGCGGCGCCCACCAGCGTCGCCACGGGCAGCACGGACACCAGCCCGAGCCCGCCCATGCCGTCCAGGCCGGACTCGCCGAGGGAGGCCAGCGGCGTCCAGTAGAGCGCGAGCGCGCCGAGGAACAGCAGCCAGATCCCCGGCTCGGGCCGCCGCCACCAGGGGGTGGCCGGGCGGGGGAGCGGCCCTTCCGCGGCCGCCGCGGGCGGCCGCCCCGCAGCAGCCTTCGGCACGGGCGGCCGCTCCGTGGCCTGGCCGTCGGCGGCGGGCCGCGCCTCGGGCGGGGCGGCCGTGGCCGGCTCCGCCCCGGCCTCGAAGGTGGCGTCCGGCGGCTTCGGCAGCGGTGGCGGCACCGAGGACAACGCCACCCCGTCCGGCGTGTGCCGGAGGTCGGGACGCCGCTCCAAGTGGTCGAAGTCCAACCGCACTCCCAGAGGCATGGTGTCCGCGTCGAGGGCCGCTCTCAGCGCCCAGCGTGTGCCGTACCGCCCGCCCTCGCGCTGCCCGCCGTCCGAGGCCGTCCGGGCCCCTAAGGCCCGCCCGAGGCCCCGCCGGGCCGGGCGTGCTCCCTGCGGGCCGTCCCGCCGGTCACCGCGCACCGCGAGGTCCGCGAGGTCGCCGTCGGGCGCCACATCGGGCGCGTAGGCCACCGGGGGGACGGCCCGCGGCGTCGCCGCCTTGAGGATCCTGCGCAGCTTGACCGCGGAGATGGAGACGATCACCGCGAGGCTGGAGATCTCCGCGACCCCGGCGCCCGTGAGGCCCATCCGGGGCAGGAGCAGCAGTGTCAGACCGAGCACCAGGACGCACAACAGGCCCTGGAGATAGGCGAGTCCGGCCGTGCGGCTCTGGGCCCGCAGCACCGCGAAGTAGGTCTCCATGACCACCCGCAGCGCCGCCCCCACCGCGAACCAGCGCAGCAGCGGCGTCGCCGCGTCCGCGTACCCCTGGCCGAAGACCCGCAGGATGTACGGCGCGAGGACGAACAGCAGCACACAGACCGGCACCATGATCTTCGCCATCCGGCGCAGCGCCGCCCGGCAGTTCTCCGCCAGCCGCGCCGGGTCGTGCGAGCCCTCGACCGTGAGGGAGGCGCCCATGTTGATGGCGAGCAGGTTCGTGGTGCCGCCGATGGTGGTGGTGATGTAGAAGTACGCGTTGTCGGCGGAGCTGACCTGCGAGGCGATGATCACCGGCACCAGATAGACCACGGCCAGGGAGAACAGCGACCCCGTGTAGTCCCCGGCGAGGAAGCGCCCCATCTCGCGGTACGACGCCGTCCGCGCGGTCGCCTCGGTCGCCGCCACGTGCCGGGGCACCAGCCGCCGGAAGACCAGCCACCCCAGCGGCAGCACCGAGACGCCGATGGAGACGACCCAGGAGACGAACACCCCGGACGTCGGCAGCGCCGCCGACACCCCCACCAGCAGGGCCAGCTTCACGGCCGAGAAGACCGTATTGCCCACCGGCACCCAGAAGGCGCTGCGCAGCCCGGTCAGCACCCCGTCCTGCAGGGTGAGCACCGACCAGGCCGCGACCGCGACGACGAAGCCGAAGCCGTGCAGGGGCCCGTGCAGGAAGCGGTAGGAGGGGCCCCAGAGGTTGAGCGTGAGCAGGAAGACCGTCGCGGCCAGCGCGACGACCACCGAACTCCCCGCGTACGTACGGAAGACGAGCCGCCCCGTCATCCGGCCGGCCGTGGGGATGAAGCGGGCCAGCGCCCCCGTCAGGGTGACCGCGGTGAGCCCCGCGAGGAGCTTCATCGCGGCGATGGCCGCGGAGCCCTGGCCGACCGCATCCTCGGAGTAGTACCGGGCGGCGACCAGCCAGTAACCCACACCCAGGACGGCGCTGATGCCCGTGTTGAGCATCAGCGCGAAGGCGTTGCGGAACAGCGGACTTCCGCCGCCCCGCCCCGGCAGCCGCAGCCTGCGGCCGGCCGGCCCCTCCGTCTCCCGTTCCTCGGTGCGGGTGGACGTGTCAGACACGGGCTTCGCTTGCCTTCCTGACGACTTGTCGGGTTCTGCGATATATGGCGTACCCCTTGGTCAGCGTGCGGTCACGGACGAAGAGCCGACCGAGTGACCGGCCCTCGACGAGCCGCGCGAACTCGCCGGGACCGGTCGAACGCCGCACCGTGATCCGCTCCAGGGCGTACGGCCCCTGTGGGCGGGCGGCCAGGGTGTTGCCCACGGCCAGCGAGACGCTGAAGCCCGCCGCCCGCACCGTGCGCCGCACCCGGCGGTCGGAATAACCGTAGGGATAGGCGAAGGACACCGGTGGGCGCCCCAGCTCACCCGCAAGGATCTCCCGGCACCGATGCACCTCGAACCACAGCCGTTCATCGGCCAGTTGATCGAGCTGGGGGTGGGTGTGGCTGTGCCCGCCGATCTCCACCCCCGACGCGACCAGCTCCCGCACCTGGTCCCAGGTCAGCATCAGGTCGAGCGCGCCGCCCGTCTCGTGCTCCCCGCGCAGCCACCCCGTGGACGCGAAGAGCGTCGCGGTGAAGCCGTGCTCGACGAGCGCCGGGAGGGCGTGCCGGTGCACGCCCTCGTAGCCGTCGTCGAAGGTGATCAGCACCGGCTTCGGCGGCAGCACGGCGCTGGTGCGCCAGACGGCGGCGAGCTGCTCGGCCGTCAGCGAGGTGAAACCGCGCTCGGCCAGCAGCCGCATCTGCCCCGCGAACGACTCGGGAGACACCGAAAGGCCGTACGTCGCGCGCGCGGGGGACTCCGCCACCGCGTGATACATCAGTATCGGCACGGTCTCCGCGCTCATGCGGTGGCCTCCTCCGCGGGAGGGCCCGCTGCCGGGCCGTTCGGACCGTGGCCACCGTGCGGTTCCTCCGCCGTCGTGCCGCCCGCGGGCGCCTCCGCGACCGCGAACCGGACGCCGCCGCGACGGACCCGCAGGCTGCCGAGGGCGTAGCCCCCCACCGTCACCGCGAGCCCGGCCACGATCGCCCCGGCCCGGCCCGCGCCGCCCGGCCTGCCGAGCAGGGCGTCCCGCACCCCGCGCGCGACGCCCGCGGGCAGCACGCGCGTGGTGTAGCGGCGCTCCGAGGCCAGCCCGGACCGCGTCCCCACGCTCCGGGTGACCAGGGCCTTGGACAGCCCCTCCGCATACGCCCGCGTACGGAAATAGCGGAAACGCTCCCGCGCCGCGGGCACCCGGTGGTGGATCACCGAACGGTCGTCGATCAGCAGCACCGCCTCCGGCAGGGCCCGGGTCAGCCGGATGCACAGCTCCGTCTCCTCGCCGCCCAGCGGGAGCCGGTCGCCGTCCCGGCCGATGCCGCTGGCGAACCCGCCGGCCAGGGTGAACGCCGACCTGCGGAAGGAGGCGTTGCCGCCGAGGATGTTGCGCACCCGGACCCGGCCGGGCGCCAGCCCGCGGTAGGAGCAGCCGACGACCCAGTCGAACTCCTCGGGGAACCAGGCCGGCCTGCGCCGGGACTCCCACACCGGCTCCGTACGGCCGCCGACCGCCATCACGCGCGGGTCGGTGTAGGCGAGCGCGAAGTGGCGCAGCCAGTCCCGCTCGGCGACCGCGTCGTCGTCCAGGAACGCGATCACCTCACCGGAGGAGGCGGCGATGCCGGTGTTGCGGCCGGCCGACAGGCCGCGCGGGCCCGTGTTGGCGAGCACCCGCACCCCGGCCGTCGCACCGGCGCCGTCGTCGCCGTAGCGCTTGGCGAGGCGGCGCAGCAGCGCGTCGTTGTGGTCGACGACGACCACAGTCTCCAGTGCGGGCCAGGACTGGTCGCGCACCGAGGCCACCGCGGCGAGGATGTCGTCCCAGCGGTCCTCGGTGTAGACGCAGATGACCACGGAGACGTCCGGCACGTCGGCCGGGGTTGTCGGGGGTGGGCTGCTCAAGAGACTTCCCTGCGGTTGGCGGCCGGCGCGATGGCGAGGCGGTGCGGGCGCCGGCGGCGGGCTCCGTGCTCCGTGAGGATGACTTTCAGTACCCGCAGCCCGTCGCGCACGGCACGGAGATTGCTGGTGCCGTGGATGCGCACGAACTCATGGCTGGGGATCTCCTGGACGCGCAGTCCGGCCTTGACGACTCTGATGTTCATCAGGGTCTCGACCTCGAACCCCGCGCAGTCCAGGGCGATTTCGTCCAGGCAGTGCTTCCAGAAGGCGTTGTAGCCGTAGCACAGGTCGGTGTAGCGGGCGCCGAACTTGTGGTTGACGAGGGAGCACAGGACGCGGTTGCCGAGCTTGCGGATCGGCGTCATGTCGTCGGTGCCGCCGCCGTTGGCGAAGCGGGACCCCTTGGCGAAGTCCGCGCCGCCGACGAGCGCGGAGACGTAGGTGACGATCTCATTGCCGTCCGCCGAGCCGTCCGCGTCGACCATCACGATGATCTCGCCCGTGCAGGCGGCGAAACCCGTGATCAGCGCGTCGCCCTTGCCCTTGCCGCGCTGCTCGACGACCTTGACGTCGGGCCACAGGCCCCGGGCGACCGCGATGGTGTCATCGGTGGAATTGCCGTCCACGAGGACGACTTCGTGGATCCAGGCCGGCAGGGTCTTGAAGACGTACGGGAGGTTCTCCGCCTCGTTCATGGCGGGGATGACCACGCTCACCGGAGGCGCTATCGCCAGGTGCGAGGTCACCGGGCGGTAATGGCCGGCGGGCGGCGCCGGCTCCTGATCTGTCGCAGGGCGAAGGAAAGAACTCATGAGTCGGATTTCCCTCTCGTCCGGTGGACCGCCCCCCGGCGGTCCAATGGCTGATCCGGTTCGAAAAGGGGGTACTCGCCTCGCCCGCCGCTGCGTGAAGCACCGTATGGACAGGGTGAGTTGACAACGAAGACCGGTCGCGTGGCGTGCGACCCTGCGACCGTGACTACCGAACGCGGCACCCCCCACCGCGCCCCGCCCCCGACACCATCGCGGCGCTTGAGCCCTCCCCTTGAGCCGCTGTAACTGATGGGCCGATGCGGGTGGATGTACGACGGTATTGATGCTTGAGACTGTATGGCAAGAGCTGGTGCGGTGACTCCTCCTTTGGGTGTTTTTTGCGCCCGTTTCACACGCCCGGTTGACGGAATGCGCCGTTGGCGGCGCACTCGGGGGGCGTGCACCCGCGCCCTCAACTCCCCGCGCGGAACCGCCCCATGCGCTTGAGCAGCCGGTCGGCACGCTCGAAGAGCTCCGGTCGCGCCAGCACGGTGTTGCGCAGCGCCCGCACCGGCGCGCGCCGGGCCCGGTGTCCCAGGGCGACGGGGTGATGACGTGTCACCCACCCTTCGGAGACGATGAGTTCGCGGGTCTTGAGGGAGTTCTTGTACGCCTTCTCGCCGCGCCCCAGATCCAGATAGGCCATGCCCGCGGCCGCGGCCCCCTCGGCCATCCGCAGGTGCAGCACCAGACCCGGCGAGTATTTGGCGAACGCCGGGTCGTACGCCGGGAACCAGCAGGCGAGCACCGGGCCCGAGTGCAGCCCGAAGTGCGCCGCGACCGGCCGGTCGTCGGCGTAGAGCACCGAGAGCAGCCCTCCGAACGACGTGCTGCGGGTGTGGAAGAGCTGCTCCACGAGGTGGGAGATCCAGGGGCGCGCGAAGCGGTCGCTGCGCCCCGTTCTTCGGTACTGCGCGGACTTCCAGCCGATCAGGGTGTGCAGCACGGCCGGGTCGCGCTCGTCGTGCACGTAGCGCACCTCGCCGACGTCCCGGCCGAGCTTGCGCTCCTTGGCGAGGGTGGTGCGGGTGAACTTCGGGGACTGCTTGCGCAGTGCCGTCAGGTAGGAGTCGAAGCCCTGCTCGACGTCGACCACGGGCGAGCCGTACGACCCGGTGGCGCCGACCTCGAAGGGCTTCTGGCCCTCCACCAGGTGATCGAACTCCCATACCGAGAGCCCGCACGCGAGCAGCAACTCCCGTGCGTCCCACTGGAATCCGGGCCGGTGGACCAGCCCCTGGGCGTCCGAGACGCCCAGGCCGATGGCGCGGCCCACGCCCAGCGGGGAGCGCTGGTAAGGGAAGAAGGCCACCGGCTCGCCCTCCTCCCGCACGACCGCGACCCGCACCCCGTGCCGGCAGTGGCCGACGGCCAGGGCGAACTCCGGTGCCAGGAAGGGGTTCGCCAGCTGGGGCGAGCCGTCCTCGAAGGCCCGCGACTGGAGGGCGGACCAGGCCGCCCGGTCGGCCGCGGTGAGCTCGCCGGGGCGGTACACGCTGATGTTCACGTCAGGAAGCCCGACTTTTCGTCGCGTGGCCCCGGCGGTGCCGCGCGTGTGCCAGCAGGAACAGCAGGAGGCTGACGGCCGCGACGGCGGCGACGCCACCCCGCACTGTCCAGGTGTGCAGCGCGAGCATGACCTGTGCGATCAGCAGGTCGACGGCGACGGCGCCACCGGCCGCCACCACGGACCGGCTGAGTGGGTCGAGGCCGCGCAGGGCGGCCCCGACGGCACACGCCGGCGCCACTATCAGGAAGAACAGGGTGAAGGGCGCGCGCAGCGGCGAGCCGATGTCGGCGAGCGCCAGCGCGGCGCCCACTCCCGCGATGGCCGTCGCGGCACCCGCGACCATGGGGAGGGAGTCCCCGGCCGACCGTATCCCGCCCGCGGTGGTGTACTCCTGGGCCGGGGTGGTCGTCCCGTCGGGCGCGCGGGGCCCGGAGGACTCGTCGGGTTCGGAAAACTCGGAAAGCTCGGACAGATCTGTCAGCTCGCTCACGCCAGTTGGATCGGTGAGACCGGTGGGATCAGTGAAGCTCTGCATTGGCGACTTTGCCCCCCGAAGCGCCGGATGCCAAGTTTCAATGTCGCGCAATCGGCGGAGGCACGTCAAGATGTGAAGGCCGCGCATACAGACTCCGGTTACGCCATAGGGGAGCGAACCGGAGTCTTTCCGTCAGGGCGGCCCTCACCGGAATCTGTCGATCCGTCAGAAAATCTCCACGAGACGATCGTCAAGCATTCACCTACTCAACAGTCTTGGCATGGACACTTCCAGCGCATGCGGGCGACTGCTACCACGGAGTAAGTAGCGCCCCTGGTAAAGGAGGTTCCATGAAACTGTCCAGAGTCGTGGGTTCCGTATCCGCGCTGGCGCTCACCGCCACCCTCGCCCTCCTCGGCGCCGGCCCCGTCCAGGCCGCCGAGAAGGCCGCAACTCCCGGCTATGTGGCCCTTGGCGACTCCTACTCGGCCGGCGTGGGGGCCGGTGACTACGACGCGGGGAGCGGCACCTGCAAGCGCAGCACCAAGGCGTACCCCGAGCTCTGGGCCGCCGCGCACGCCCCCGCGAGCTTCGCCTTCACCGCGTGCTCGGGCGCCCGAACGGGTGATGTTCTCAGCGGGCAGCTCGGCCCGCTCAACGCCTCCACCGGGCTCGTCAGCATCACCATCGGCGGCAACGACGCGGGCTTCGCCGACACCATGACCACCTGCGTGCTCAGTGCCGAGAGCGTCTGTCTGGACCGCATCGCCCAGGCGCGCACCTACATCCAGAACGTCCTGCCCGCCCAGCTGGACGGCGTCTACTCCGCCATCAGCGGCAAGGCGCCCTCCGCCCACGTCGTCGTCATCGGCTACCCGCGCTTCTACAGACTCGGCGGAAGCTGTTTCGGCGGGCTCAGCGAGACCGTGAGATCCGCGGTCAACGACGCGGCCGACGCCATCGACGCCGTCATCGCCAAGCGCGCCGCCGACCACGGCTTCACCTACGCCGACGTCAACACCACCTTCGGCGGCCACGAGATCTGCTCCGACAGCCCCTGGCTCAACAGCGTGGCCTTCCCCGTCGACGAGTCCTACCACCCGACCGCCGCCGGCCAGGCCCAGGGCTACCTGCCCGTCTTCGCCTCAGCCGCCTGAGCCGTACCGAGCCGTCCCGCCGTACGTCCCGCCGTACCCGCCACCGCCCGGGGTCGAGCCGCCCGCCGAAGGCGACCGGCCCGGCGAACCCGAAGGGCCGGGCGACGCCGACGGGCTGCCCGGCGACGGCTTCTTGCACCGCACCGTGAACGACACATGAGAGGAGGTCAGCTGCTGCGGGCTCTTGACCTCGACGGCGATCCAGTCGTCACCCGCGTCCGAAGGGCCGCGGTCCGACTCCACATGGCTGAGGGTCTGTGTGCGGGCGGTGCTGAAGCTGAGCGTCCGCCAGCCGCCGTCCGTGACTCTACCGCTGCCCGTCACCCAGCGGTAGACGACGTCCACCGGGGCACGGCCCACGGCGACGGACGCCCGGAACGACGGCGCGGCCCCCGCCGACGGCGGGCAGGCGCCGGTGTACTGGTCGCGCTGCGCGGTGACCGTGACGCGCACCCCGTAGTCGGCGGAGTTGCCGGGCGAGGCTGCGGAGCTCCCGGAGCCGGCGGCCGGTGGCGCGCCCGCGTCGCGGCTGTCGGCCGAGGAGGCCCCGCCGGCGGACGTCTTGCCGCCGGAGTCGCCGCCGCCGCGGGTGAGCGCCCACACCAGGCCGCCCACCAGCAGCGCGGCCACCAGCGCCGCGGCGACGAGCACCCGGAGGGTCCGCCGGTGCTGCCCGTCGTCGGGCCCGGGCTCCGGCGCCGGTGCGCCGGGCGCGGTGCCGAAGCCCGGGGGACCAGGGAGAGGGGTACGGGGTCCGGTCGCGGAGGGCGGCGGGGCGGCGGGGTGCGCGGGGACCGTCGGCGCGTGGGAGAGGTCCGTGCCGCGCTGCCCGCCCGCGACGACGCGCAGCATCCGCTCCGCCTCCTCCGCCCCGAGCCGCCGCTCCGGCTCCTTGCGCAGCAGTCCTTCGAGTACGGGCGCGAGCGCGCCGGCACCGCGCGGCGGCGGGAGTTCCTCGTCCACCACCGCCCTGATCGTGCTCAGCGGGGTGTCCTGGCGGAACGGCGAGAAGCCCTCCACCGCGGCGTAGAGCGTCACGCCCAGCGACCAGAGGTCCGAGGCGGGGCCGGGCGGCCGCCCGAGCGCCCGCTCGGGGGCCAGGTACTCGGGCGAGCCCACCAGCTCGCCGGTCCGCGTCAGCGCGGAGCTGCCCGCGACCGTCGCGATGCCGAAGTCGGTGAGGACCACCCGGCCGTCGTTCGCCAGCAGGACGTTGCCCGGCTTCACATCGCGGTGCAGCACCCCCACCTGATGCGCGGCCCGGAGCGCGGCGACCGTCTCCGCGCCGATGTGCGCCGCGCGCGCGGGCGTGACGGAGCCCTCCGCTTCCAGTACCTCGGCGAAGGAGAGGCCCCGGATCAGCTCCATGACGATCCATGGGCGGCCGTCCTCGGTCACCACGTCGTAGACGGTGACGACATTGGGGTGGGATATGCGGGCCGCGGCCCGGCCCTCGCGCTCCATCCGGGCGTAGAGCTGCCGCACCTCGTGGCCGAGCAGCCCGGCCGGTGCCCGCACCTCCTTCACTGCCACCTCGCGGTCGAGCACCTCGTCCCGCGCCCGCCAGACCACGCCCATACCACCCTGGCCCAGCCGGTCCAGCAGTCGGTACCGCCCCGCCACCCACCGGTCGCCCTGGCCGCCGTACCCGGCTCCGGAATTCCCGCTCATCGACGGGCCCCCTCCCGCAAGAGAGCAATTCGGGGTGAATGTACCGCAACGGAGCGTGATTGCCTCCCGTTCCGCGCATTCCGGCCCATGCCAACTCGCGCCCAGTGACGGCAGGTTCACGCCAGGTTCGTCAACGCCCTTGACGGAGTGGTGAATACGGCCTGCCGATGCGCGGGTGACGGAATGGGGCGGTAGGGTTACTCTGCCTGGGCCGGGGTGCCTCGTACGGGTGGGGAGTTTCGATGGATCAGATAGCGATGCGCGGCAGGGCACGAGTGCCTGCCATCAACTGCAACAGCGGTGCGACCAGTGCGCGCCTCGACCGCCATCTCGCGGTGCTGGGCGGACCCGCCCTGCCGCAGCGGGAGGTCGAGAACGCGACCCTGCTGATGCGGGAGCTGACCTCGCGTGACCGCGTGGCGGCCAAGCAGAGCAGGACCGCCAAGGTCTCGCTCCTGGCGCCGCTCAGACGACTGCGCCGATCACTCTTCGGCAACCACGGCTGACCCGGACCCCGGCCCGGATCACGTAAGCCGCCCACCACACCGACCCGGCTCAGCGCCGTCGGCCGTACGCCCTCTCCCCAGGGCCGGCCGATCGGCGCTGATGCATGCCCGGGGCCGGCGCGGTGCCCTCAGGCCGCGTCGCGCCCGTACCGCCGGACGGTCAGCGGTACGAAGACCGCCGGCAGCACCGCGGCCCAGCCGAGCGACGCCGCGACGGGGTGGGCCGCCGGCCAGGAGCCGTCGGGGGACGGCCCGCCGTTGCCGAAGAGGTCCCGCGTCGCGGTGACCACCGCGCTGATGGGGTTCCACTCGGCCACCGTCCGCAGCCGGCCCGGCATGCCGTCGGTCGGTACGTAGGCGTTCGAGATCAGTGGGAGCATGAAGGTGGCGGCGCCCAGCTGCCCCGCGGCCTCCTCGGTCCCCACCACCAGCCCGGCGTAGTGCCCCACCCAGGCCGTGACCAGCCGGAAGAGCAGCAGCGAGAAGGCGCCGCGTACGTCTCCAACGAGCTGTCGGCGGCCGAGCGCGCCCGCACCTCGCCCTACCCGCCCGAGCAGGAACAGGCCGCCCGCACGGCCTACCTCACGCGGGCGCTGGCCGACGGCGCGTACCCGCGGCTGGCGAAGGCGCTGGCGAGCGGGCCGGAGCAGACCGACTCCGACGCGGTGTTCGACCGGGTCGTCGACCGCATCCTGGACGGCTTCGACGACGGGAGCCGCGGCGGCTCATAGCAGCGCGAACTGCCCCTCCGGGCCCTCCTCCTGGTGGCCCAGCACCGTCGCGGGCCGCCGGGCGGAGGGCGGCGGCGGGAGCACGCCCGCGCGGCGCAGCTCCGCGGCGTCCGGCCCGCGGCCCGCCACAGGCAGCGGCCGCCGGTCCGCCGTCTCCGCCAGCAGCGCCAGGACCGTGATCAGCTCCAGCAGTTCGGACGTCCACTCCGGCAGCCAGCCGGCGGGCCGCAGGGCCTCCAGCGTCCCGGGCTCACCCGTGGCCGTACGCTCCGCGAACCACGTCTCCAGCACCCGCGCCCCGCCCGCGCGGAACTCCCAGGCCCCCTCCGGCACCGGCGCGATCCGGCCCGCGCCCAGCAGCAGCGTCTCCCGCGCCGGGTCGTAGTCCAGGCGCCCGGGCGGCCCGGACGCGACGGCGGCGCGGACGTAGGGCCTGCGGCCGCCCGGCAGCCGGGGGCGTTCACCCGGCGCGGGAGCGCACCGCGCGCCCCGGGTGTGCACCCACACCACGTGGCGGCCCAGCGCGACCCCCTCCTCCCACAACCGGGGCGACGCGGTCAGCGGGACGGCCGTCCCGGCGCGGGTCGGGCGGGCGACCGCCGCGGTCCAGGCGAGGAAGTCCTCGGCGGAGACGGCCCGTCCGAGCGCGCCCGCCAGGTGGTCGAGGAGGCCGGGCGCGAGATTGGGCTCCAGGCCGGCGGGGCGGCGGTAGAGCGGCCGGATCCTGCCGGGCCTGCCGTCGGGGGAGTGCCCGTCAGGCAGCAGCGCGGAGAAGGCCGGGCCGTCCGTGCCCGGTGCCGCCTCCAGCACGTGGATCTGACGGTCGTCGGCCACCCGCCACAGCTCCGGCCGCGCCGCGTCCACGAGCCGGTGGTCGGGCAGTAACCACTGCTCGTCGTACGGCCCGTGAGCGATCCGCACCGGCTCGGGACACGGCCCCATCCCGTGCGCGAGCCGCCCGGTCGACGTGGCCTGACCGGGGAGCTGGGTCACGGCGCTGTGCGGTGTGCGGGAGCGGGTGGGGCGGAAGAGGGCTTCGCGGGTGGCTGCGTCGGGGGCGGCTGCGAGGGCCGCCCAACGGGCTTTCAGGGAGGCGGTGTCGGGGGCGGTGATCCATGGGCGGCCGAGCCGTAGTGGGGCCACGGACCAGGGCATGAGGTCGGCGAGCAGGGGCATGTCGGCGGCCTGTGGCGTGGTCACGCGGGCATGGTAGCGGGGTGTTTGGGCGGCTTCTGGGGGCGGGTCGGCTGGCGCCTGCGGCGGGCTTTTCCCCTACCCGCCCCTTCCCGGAACTGGGGCGCGTGCCCCAGGCCCCCGGCTGCGGGTCCGTTGCCGCCTGCGGCGGGGGCGCCCTGCGGGCGCGTCCTCAAACGCCGGACGGGCTGAATGTGCGGACCGTAGCCAGCACATCCAGCCCGTTGGGGGCACCTCCCAGCGGTAGCTGGGGGAGTTTGAGGACAGCGCGCGAAGCGCGCTTTGGGGGTCTGGGGGCTTGCCCCCAGTTTCGGGAAGGGGCGGGGCTGGGGAAAAAGCCCGCCGCAGGCGTAAGCAACCCGCCCCCAACCATCCGCCAAGGCCACTGCCTAACGCGCGTCCACCGTCACCGTGAAGGAGAAGCGGTCACCGCGATAGTGGATGCGCGCCACGTCCACCACCCGTCCCGCCTCGTCATAGGTGACCCCCGTGTAGAAGAGGATCGGGCTCAGCAGCGGCACCTGGAGCAGTCGGGCCGTCTCCGGATCCGCGAGCCGGGCCTCGACCGTGTCGGTGATGCGGCTGATGCGTACGCCCACCGCGTCCCGCAGCACCTTGGTCATCGGCCACCGCTCCAGATCGGCGAGGCCGATGCGCGCGGCGAGTTCGGGGCGGACGAGGTTCTCCGCCCAGTTCGTCGGCTCGCCGGTCCGCTCGTCGCAGCGCAGCCGCCGGTAGGCCATCGCCTCGTCGAGTCCGGGGAAGTGCTCGGCCAGCTCCGCCGGGACGCTCGTGGGGCCGTGGCCGAGCACCTCCGTCCGCTCACCGGACTGCTGCGCCACGATGGCGTCCACCGAGCCGAGCAGCCGCACCGGCGAACTCCGCCGCGCGCTCGGCTCGATGAACGTGCCGCGCCGCCGGTGCCGGCTGATCAGCCCCTCCGTCTCCAGCTCCTTCAGCGCCTGCCGCATGGTGAGCACGCTGACGCCGTAGTGCGCGGCGAGCGCGTCCTCGGTGGGCAGCCGCAGCGGGTCACCGGCGCTCCGCCCGAGTATCGAGGCGCGCAGCGACTGCGACACCTGATACCAGAGCGGCAGCTTCCGGTTGAGCGTGACGGAGTCGGGGGCGAAGGTGGTCACGTGGGGCTCCGGCTCTACGGCTGCGAGGAAGGCGCTGACAGTACGGGCGGGTCGCCATCACCGGCGGTAGTGGCGCTCCAGACCCTGCCATACGTCGTCGTAGCCCGCCTGAAGGTGGTCGGCCGTCCTGGCCCGCTCCGTCGCCGTGACCGGCCAGCGCGTCTCGAACATGAAGGCCAGGCCGTTGTCCACCTTCTGCGGCCGCAGCTCCGCCGCGCTCGCCTTGTCGAAGGTCTCCCGGTCCGGGCCGTGCGCCGACATCATGTTGTGCAGCGACCCGCCGCCGGGCAGGAAGCCCTCCGCCTTCGCGTCGTACGCGCCCTCGATCAGGCCCATGTACTCGCTCATCACGTTCCGGTGGAAGTACGGCGGCCGGAAGGTGTCCTCGCCCACCAGCCAGCGCGGCGCGAAGACCACGAAGTCCACCCCCGCCAGCCCCGGGGTGTCCGAGGGCGAGGTGAGCACGGTGAAGATCGACGGATCGGGGTGGTCGTAGCTGATCGACCCGATCACGTTGAAGCGCCGCAGGTCGTAGACGTACGGGACGAGGTTCCCGTGCCAGGCCACGACGTCCAGCGGAGAGTGGTCGTACGTCGCCGACCAGAGGTTCCCGCAGAACTTGTTGATCACCTCGACCGGGCGCTCGGCGTCCTCGTACGCGGCGGTCGGCGCGAGGAAGTCCCGGGCGTTCGCCAGCCCGTTGGCGCCGATCGGCCCGAGCTCGGGCAGCGTGAACGGCTGCCCGTAGTTCTCGCAGACGTATCCGCGTGCCGTCGGGCTCTGCCCGCCATCGGACGCGGCTTCCAGGAGCTCCACCCGGAAGCGCACCCCGCGCGGGATCAGCGCCATGTGACCGGGCTCGGCGCGCAGCAGGCCGAACTCCGTCCGCAGCAGGAGCGCCCCGCGCTCGGGGACGATCAGCAGCTCGCCGTCGGCGTCGCTGAACACCCGGTCGGTCATGGAGGCGTTGGCGGCGTAGAGGTGGACGGCCATGCCGGTGCGCTGGGTGACGTCGCCGTTGCCGCCCAGCGTCCACAGCCCGGCGACGAAGTCGGTGCCCTCGGGGGGCTCGGGCAGCGGGCTCCAGCGCAGCCGGTTGGGGTCGGGCGCGGAGTCGGTGAAGGGGGCGCTGCTGATGTTTCCGTTGCCGGTCCGGGTGAACGGCGGGTGCGCCGCGGAGGGCCGGATGCGATAGAGCCACGAACGCCGGTTGCTGTGCCGGGGCTCGGTGAAGGCGGTGCCGCTCAGCTGCTCCGCGTAGAGCCCGAGCGGGGCCCGCTGGGGCGCGTTCCGCCCGTGCGGCAGCGCCCCGGGGACGGCCTCACTGCTGTGCTCGTTGCCGAAACCGGCCGAGTAGGCCAGTGCTCCGGCGGACTTCCGGGCCTGCTCGTCGCCCGTATCGCTCATCGCGTGCTCCCCGCGCCGATGGATTCCTATGGGAGACCGTAGGATTCCGGGCCGGGCGCGTCAATGGATCAGCGCCAGGGCGTGGCGGCTGCGAGGATCGGAGACCTCACACCAGGGGGGACCGATGCGCGGGGAGCCGGAGTTCACGTGGGGGAACGAGCCGGGAGGGTCAATAGGGGAAGGCTTCGCGCACGCCGTCCGCGGACTGTCGCTGCGCCTGGTCGCCCTGGACAACGAGCCCGGCGGGCCACCGGCCGCCGACGCGGCCGTACGGGCATTCGCCGCCGTGCGCCGGTCGCTGCGGGAGCGCGGGCCCGAGCGGCGGTACGAGCGGGACGTCCTCGCCGCCACGGCCGAACTCGCGGAAGTGGCGGGCTGGGTCCTCTTCGACGCCGAACGGCCCGGTGAGGCGGCCGGGTTCAACCGGGTGGCCCTGTGCCTGGCCAGGCGCTCCGGCGACCGGGCGACCGAACTGCTCACCCTCCAGAACGTGGCCCTCGCGTCCGGCTGGTCCGGCCGCCCCCGGGGCGAGCTGGCGGTGGCGCGGTCGGTGCTCGACCGGGGGCGCCTGTCACCGCGCGTCGAAGCGGTCTTCCGCGTGCGGGAGGCCCGGGGCCTCGCGGGCACGGGCCGCTCCGCCGAGGCCGCCCGCTCCTTCGCCCGCGCCCGCTCGCTCCTGGCCGAGGGCGAGCGGCACGGCGACCCGTTCTGGGCCTGGTGGATGACCGCGGACGAGGTCGACGGGCACCAGGGGTTCGTGCTCCAGGAGGCCGGCGAACGGAAGGCGGCCGTGCACCACCTGCGCCGGGCGGCGCTCCAGGAGGAGGGCGCCGGTGCGGGCTACCGGCACATCTTCGCCGTGCGGCTGCTCGACTGCCTGCTCGGCCTCCACGCGTGGCGCGAGGCGGAGGAGGTGGCGGAGGGGCTCGTCCCGGTGGCGGCCGCCGGGATCGCCTCGGCCCGCACCCGCGGCCTCCTCGACGGCCTCGCCCGCCCCGGGCGGGGCCTGCCCGGCAGTGCCCCGGGCGGTCTCCGCGAGGTGCTGGAGCACCTCGCGGCGTCGGCCGGTCAGTCGGTGTGACCCACCATGCGCAGGACCGGGTCGGCGTAGAGCTCGCCCACCTCGCCCGGGGCGGGCGGGGCCTGCCCGGCAGCGCCCCGGGCGGTCTCCGCGAAGTGCTGGAGCACCTCGCGGCGTCGGCCGGTCAGCCGGTGTGCCCCACCATGCGCAGGACCAGGTCGGCGTAGAGCTCGCCCACCTCGTCCGGCGTGCGCTTGCCCTCCGCGTTGAACCAGCGGGCCACGTCGATGCACAGGGAGAGCACGGCGAGCGTGGTGCCGCGCACGTCGGGCACGTCGAAGTCGCCCGCCGCGACGCCGTCCTCGATGATCGCGCGGACCGCCGCGTCGGTGTCCCGGCGCAGCCCCACGATCTCGGCGTGGTGCTCCTCGCCGAGCGCCCCCAGCTCGTACTGCACCACGCGTGCGGTGGTGTGGTGCTCCGCGTGCCAGCGGACGAAGGCCCGCACGGCACCGGCGAGGCGCTCCGCGGGGGTGCCGTCGCCGTCCTGCTCCCGGCGGAGGATGTCGAGGGCGAGCCGGTGCCCGACGCTGCTGATGCGGTAGAGCAGCTCTTCCTTCGTCCGGTAGTGGATGTAGAGCGCGGCGGGGCTCATGCCCGCGCGGCCGGCGATGTCGCGGGTGGTGGTGGCGTGATAGCCGCGCTCGGCGAAGGCGGCGACGGCGGCGGTCACCAGCTGGCGCGCGGCGTCGGGTGTGACCTCGGCCCACTCCTCGCTCCGCGTGTGCTTCGCTTCCATCCCGAGCCCCCGCTCTCCGGCTGCGCCGCGGACTGCCCGGCGGCGGAAGGAACACCATACCCCTGTGACTGAGCAAGCGCTTAGGTTCCGGGCTTCCCGCACCCCGCGCAGGCGCGGTGGCGTGCGGGAACGCCCGTGTATGCCGCCGCCCGTACGGGCATGCATCCGGCAGGGGCGCGGCGCTCGAGGGTGGGAGACCCGATGGCGAACAAATGGCAAGGTCACGCGGGGCGCTTCGGCACCCTCCCGGTCGCCGCGGTCGCGCTGACCGCGACCGTGGCGCTGTACACGGCGCTCGTCGCCTTCGGCAACATCACCGACTTCGGCACCAACCAGCAGTTCGTCCGGCACGTCCTGGCGATGGACACGACGTTCAAGGACGACGACCTGATGTGGCGGGCCGTCACCGACCACACCGTGCAGGACATCGCCTACGTCTTGATCATCGTCTGGGAGACCGTCGCGGCCCTCGTGCTGATCGCCGGCACCGTGCTCTGGCTGCGGGGGGCGGCGGCGCGCGGAGCGGCCCGGCGGGTCACCACCGTGGGGCTCGTGATGCTCCTGCTGCTCTTCGGGATGGGCTTCATCGCGATCGGCGGCGAGTGGTTCGCCATGTGGCAGTCCGCCAAGTGGAACGGACTCCAGGCCGCCGAGCGCAATTTCGTGGTGGCCGCCCTGGTGCTGGTGCTGATCCACCTGCCGATGCGCGACGAGACGTGAGGTGAGAGGGGCGGCCGTTCACCCTTGCGGGAACACCACCAGGGAGCGGCCGCCCCGCCCCGCCAGCATCGCCTTGAACGCTTCCGGGATGCCGTCCAGCCCGATCCGGCCGGTGACCATCGCGGACAGGTCGAACCGCCCGGCCCGCACATGCTCGGCGATCACCGGCAGGTCCTTCGCCGGGTCGCTGTTGCCGTAGACACAGCCCGACAGCGTGCGGCCGAAGTGGAAGAGCTCCAGCGCCGTGAACGTCACCTGCTGATCCCGCCCGCCGATGCCCACGACCGTGGTGCGCCCGCCCCTGCGCGTGGCCGACCAGGCCGTGCGGATGGCCTCGGCGCGGCCCGCGCACTCGACGGCCACGTCGGCGCCGTGGCCACCGGTGAGCTCGCGGATCCGCTTGGCGGTGCCCTCGCCGGCGACGAGGAACTCCGTGGCGCCGGCGGCGCGGGCCAGTTCCTCCTTCTCCGGCGAGACGTCGACGGCCACGATCGTCCCCGCCCCGGCGATCCGCGCCGCCTGGAGGGCGGCCAGGCCCACCCCGCCGATGCCGTGGACGGTCACGGACTCCCCGGCCCTCACCCGCGCGCTGTGGTGCACCGCGCCGTAGCCGGTGAGCACCGCGCAGCCCAGCAGCGCCGCCTCCGTCAGGGGCACGCCGTCGGGCAGGGGGAGTGCGGCGCTCGCCCGGACGACGGTCTCCTCCGCGAAGACGGCGGTGCCCAGGCCCGGGTAGAGCTCGGTGCCGTCCTCGCTGAGCGTGGCGTACGGCACGGCCGCCGCCGCGCCCGCGTCCGTGCACAGCCAGGGCTCGCCGAGCCCGCAGAAGTGACAGGTCCCGCAGGAGGGCGCCCAGTTGAGCACCACCGCGTCACCGGGGGCCACATGCGTGACACCCTCGCCCACCGCGGTGACCGTGCCGGCGCCCTCGTGCCCGAGGACGGCGGGGACGGGCTGGCGGAGTGTGCCGTTGGAGAGCGACAGGTCGGAGTGGCAGACCCCGGCGGCGGCGAGCCTGATCCGCACCTGCCCCGGCGCGGGGTCCGGGAGGTCGATCCCGGCTATGCGCAGGGGAGTGCCGGTGCTCGTCAGGACGGCGGCGCGGACCATGGCTTCCTCTCGGTGGACGTGGCGCGGTACGGGGGCACTCGCCCCCGTCCGCCCTCTCTCCCGCCGGGTTCTCCCGTCAGAACCGGAGGGGACTTCAGAACTGCAAGGACTTCGTCTGGAGGTATTCCGTCAGACCGTGCGCGCCCAGCTCCCGGCCGACGCCCGACTGCTTGTAACCGCCGAACGGTGCGAGGATGTTGAAGCTGCCGCCGTTGATCTCGACCTGCCCGGCGTCCAGGCGGCGCGCGAAGGCCGCGGCCGCCGTCTCGTCACCGGCCCAGACGGCGGCCGCGAGACCGTAGACCGTGCCGTTGGCGATCCGCAGGGCCTCCTCCTCGTCCTCGTACGCGATGAGCGAGATCACCGGGCCGAAGATCTCCTCCTGCGCGATCGTCATCTCCGGGGTGACGTCGGCGAAGACCGTGGGGCGGACGAAGTAGCCCTTCTCCCGGCCCTCCGGTGCGTCGGAGCCGCCGGCGACCAGCCGGGCGCCCTCCTGGACGCCCTGGTCGATGTAGCCGCGCACACGGGCGTGCTGCTTGGCGTTGACGACCGGGCCGACGCGGACCTCGGGGTCGGTCGGGTCGCCCGGGACGTACGCGGCGACGGCGGCGGCCGCGAGGGAGACGGCCTCCTCGTACTGACCGGTGTGGACGAGCAGCCGGGTCAGGGCGTTGCAGGACTGTCCGGTGTTGCGGCAGACGTCGGCGACGTTGGCGGCGACGGCCTTCTCCAGGTCGGCGCCGGGCAGGACGACGTTCGCCGACTTGCCGCCCAGTTCGAGGGCGAGGCGCTTGACGCCCGCGCCCGCGATCGCGCCGATCCGCTTGCCGACGGCGGTCGAGCCGGTGAAGGAGACCAGGTCGACGCCGGGGTGCTCGGCCAGCGCTTGGCCCGCGACCGGGCCGAGGCCGGTCACGAGGTTGAAGACGCCCGCCGGGATCTCCGCCGCGGCCACGCACTCCGCGAACAGCTGGGCGGTGAGCGGCGTGTCCTCGGCGGGCTTGAGGACGATCGTGCAGCCCGCCGCGAGCGCGGGGGCCACCTTGTTGACGATCTGGTGCAGCGGGTAGTTCCAGGGCGTGATCGCGCCGACGACGCCGACCGGCTCCTGGAGCACCGTGGAGTTGCCGACCCGCTCCTCGAAGGCGTACGTGCCGGCGAGCTCCGCGTACGAGCCGGCCACGGCGACGGGCAGTCCGGCCTGCACCCGCGTGGCGAATCCGATCGGCGAGCCGAGCTCCGCGGTGATCGTCGCGGCGATCTCGCCCTTCCGGGCGGCCAGCTGGTCGCGCAGCGCCGCGATGAACTCGCCCCGCCGGGCGGGCGCGGTGCCGGCCCAGCCGGGCAGCGCGGCGCGGGCCGCGGCCACGGCGGCGTCGACGTCCTCGGCGGAACCGGCGGGCACCCGGCCGATGACCTGCTCGTCTGCGGGGTTGACGACCTCGATGGCACCGGTCCCGACGGCGGGCCGCCAGCTGCCACCGATGTACATACCGTCGTGCGCGATCACGGTTCATCTCCTCACGGTGTCGGTGCTCGATGTTCCGTGCGAATCATCGAGTTCCCCGTGACCTCAACCTAACGCCCGCCGGAACGCGGGCACCAGGGCCCCGTTTACCAGGTGAAGCGGCTCACCGACTCCGCCACGCACACCGGCTTCCCGCCGCCCTCGCGCTCGACGGTGACCGCCGTAGTCAGCTGGACGCCGCCCTCGACCTCGGTCACATCGGTGATCACCGCCCGTGCGCGCAGCCGTGATCCGACGGGCACGGGGGCGGGGAAACGGACCTTGTTCAGCCCGTAGTTGATGCCCATCCGCATGGGGGAGACCCGCATCAGGAGCGGCACCAGGGACGGCAGCAGGGAGAGCGTGAGATAGCCGTGCGCGATCGTCGTGCCGAAGGGGCCCGCCGCCGCGCGCTCCGGGTCCACGTGGATCCACTGGTGGTCCCCGGTCGCCGCGGCGAAGAGGTCGATCCGCTTCTGGTCCACCTCCAGCCAGTCGCTCGGGCCGAGCTCCTCGCCGACCGCCGCCCGCAGCTCGTCGGACGAGGAGAAGATCCGGGGTTCCGCCATGCCGCTGCCTCCCGAGCACCACCACTGTGTCTAAGCGCTTGCTCAGGATGTTGGGTGCTCGTCGCGATGTCAACGCCCCCGCTGACGTAAGGTCGGACCCGTGCCGCAGATTCCTGTCAAGGTCCATGAACTCACCGTCGGGCAGCTGTCCGCGCGCAGCGGCGCGGCCGTCTCCGCGCTGCACTTCTACGAGACCAAGGGTCTGATCAGCAGCCGCCGGACGTCGGGCAACCAGCGTCGCTACGACCGCGACGCCCTGCGCCGCGTCGCCTTCATCCGGGCCGCGCAGCGCGTCGGCATCCCGCTCGCCACGATCCGCGATGCGCTCGCCGAGCTGCCCGACGAGCGCACGCCCAACCGCGAGGACTGGGCGCGGCTGTCCGAGCTGTGGCGCGGTGAGCTCGACCAGCGCATCGAGCAGCTGGGCCGGCTGCGCGACCACCTGGACGACTGCATCGGGTGCGGCTGCCTCTCCCTGGAGAGCTGCGTGCTCTCCAACCCGGACGACGCCGTGGGACGGCTCGGCAGTGGCTCACGCCTGCTCGTGGAGCGTCGCCGGACCAAGGCCGGCCCGTCCCCGTCCCCGTCCGACGACTGACCCCTCACCACATCGACTCACCACATCGACGGGCGCCGCCCCGCCCACGGCTTCGCCGACTCCAGCTGCGCCGACAGCGAGATCAGCGTCGCCTCGTCCCCGTACCGGCCCGCGAGCTGGATCCCGATCGGCAGACCCGCCGCGTTCCAGTGCAGCGGCACGCTCACCGCCGGCTGCCCGGTCGCGTTGAAGAGCGGGGGGAAGGGCAGGAACGGGATCAGCGCCGCGAACTCCGCCGCCGGATCGCCGTCGTTGCGCAGCGCCCCCACCGGCAGCGGCGGCTGCGCGAGCGTCGGGGTGAGGATCACGTCGTAGCCGGTGCCCGGTGCCTGGAGGCCGTCGGCCACCAGCTGGGTGAGCTTGCGCAGCGCGTACATGGCCCGGGCGAACTCCGGCCCGCCGACGGCCTCGCCGCGCTCGCGCAGATGCCGGGTGAGCGGCGTCAGCAGCTCCTCGCGTCCGGCCGGCACGGGCTGGACGGCGGCCAGCACCTCCCACACGCGCGAGAACGCCTCGGCGAGCGTCGGGTCGTCCGGCAGGGACAGCTCCTCGACGTCGTGGCCGAGCCCGCCCAGCAGGGCGGCCGCCTCGTCCGCCGCCGCGAGGCAGTCGGGGTGCACCGCCACGCCCGGCACCGGAGTGCCCGTCAGCCGCACCACCCGCAGCGGCCGCGGGGCGCGCCGCGCGTGATCGGCGAAGGTCTCGCCGGGCGGCAGCGGGGGCGCGCTGTACGGGTCGCCCGGCTCCGTGCCCGCGAGCACGTCGAGGAGCGCCGCCGCGTCGGCGACCGTACGGGCCAGCGGGCCGGAGGTCGAGAGCCCGGTGATGTCGTGCAGCACGGGGCCCGAACTCACCCTGCCACGGCTCGGCTTGATGCCGAAGAGCCCGCACGCGGAGGCCGGGATGCGGACGGAGCCCCCGCCGTCGCTGGCGTGCGCGAGCGGCGCGAGCCCGGCCGCCACCGCGGCGCCCGCCCCGCCGCTGGAGCCGCCCGCGGACCGGGTGAGGTCCCACGGCGTACGGGCGGGCGGCGCGACGTCGTTCTCCGTGTGGGCGGGCAGGCCGAACTCCGGGGTGTTGGTCTTGCCCAGCAGGATCGTGCCCGCCGCGCGCAGCCGCGTCGCCACGTGGTCGTCCACGGCCGGGACGTGGTCCGCCAGCGCCGCCGAGCCCAGGGTGCACCGCACGCCCGCGACGAAGTTGAGGTCCTTCACCGGCACCGGCACCCCGTGCAGCGGGGACAGCGGCCGGCCCTCGCGACGGGCGGCCGCCGCCTCGCCCGCGGCGTCGGCCGCCTGCTTGCGGGCCACCTCGGGAGTGACCGTGATGAACGCCCCCACCGCGGCGTCCAGCCGGTCTATCCGCTCCAGATAGTGCTCGGTCAGCTCGACGGGCGAGAGCCGTCCGGCCCGCACCGCCTCACCCTGCTCCAACGCGGTCAGATCGTGCAGCTGCGCCATAGCCGTCCGCCATTTCGTCGCCCGAAGAGCCGTGTGCGCCGCATCCTCGCACCGCGGACGGCCGGTGGTCACCACCCCCTGCTCCGTGCGGTCACACGACCGCGTACTGCTCCTGGAACGCACGCCGCCGCGCCGTCGTCAGCGCCGCGGTGGTGAGCACGGGTACCGGCACCACGATGCCGCAGTCCGTGCAGACGGGTCCTTCCATGGGGTAGCGCTCCAGGTCGGAGCGCCATTCGAGCTGCTCACGGCGGCAGACGGGGCAGCCGCCGCCGGGGCCGGCCTCCATCGCGGCGATCACCCGGCGCAGGACATCGGAGAGCCGCGGCGCCGGATACACCGTGGGGCTCACACAGGGCACCACGTCACAGCCGCCCCAGGTGTTGCGGTGCCAGTCGTCCACCGCGCAGGGCTGGCGGATCCCGTCGTGCTTCTCGCGCTTGCGGCGGTCGGCGAAGGACGCCTCGTAGGCCAGCCAGACCGCGCGGGCCTCCTCCAGTTCGGTCAGCGCCGCGATCAGCCGGGCCGGATCGGGGGCGCGGTCCTCGGGGTCGAGCCCCGCCAGGGCGCACAGGTGGTGCCAGGTCGCCCGGTGCCCGTAGGGGGCGAAGCGTTCGAGACATTTGCGCAGGGAGGTCCGTCGCAAGGCGATGGTGTTCCGTGGATTGCGCACCTCTCGTGCGAGTGCTCTGAAACCTGCCACTGCATCCCACCTCCGACAGCGCGGACTCGGATCGACATGGAAGGGACGTAACGCGTCGCGATTCGGATCCATCGGACGTGCCACGCCGCCGACTCCGCTCTGCTACCCCGAAGACGCGGACAGATGTGGGGCGGGTGGGAGATTGCGTGAAGGTGGCGGATCCGCGACCTCCGCCCGGTGCGCGATCCGGCCGGTCGTCAGCGGCCGCCGGTGCTCAGCGTGTGATGCCTCCGGCGAGCAGGACCACACGTGCCAGCTCCGCGTGACAGATGTCGCTGTGGGCTCCCGAGGGCGGGCCGCCGTGCGCGACGACCGCCGACGCGTCGACGTTCACACAGCCGTACCCCGGCAGGCCGCCGGACAGCGCCTGCGCGAGGGAGAGCCCGGCGCAGGCGCCGACGGACTGCATACCGTCGTGCCCCAGCGCGCCCCACCGCGAGTCGTCCAGACCCAGCACCGAGTCGTCGTCCCCGGAGAGGCGGGACGCGAGCGGGTAGAGCACCCCGAGCGCCGTGTCGTGGCTGGAATGGCAGCACACCACCGGCCCGTTCACCCGGTCGTACAGCCCGCTCAGCGCGCCGCCCTGGTCCGTCGCGAACGGCAGGCTCGACGCGAACACGTAGTGCGAGAAGGCGCCTTGGAGCAGTGTCAGCGAGGCCACCGGTGAACGGCCGTCCGGGAGCCCGCTCAGCGCGAACGACACCAGGCGCGCCCCGAAGCTGTGCCCCACCAGATGCACGCGCACCCCGGGCCGGGAGCCGGCCAGCAGGCCGAGGAAGGGGCCGAGCCCGTGCCCGCCGACCGTGCCGGCCCGCCGCTTCATCGTGTAGTACGAGATCTGCCGCAGCAGTTCGTAGGCCCCGTGCCACAGCCGCTTCAGTCCGTCGCCGAGCAGCTCGGCCGAGAGGGCGCCCGTGTGCGCCACCGCGTCGGCGAAGCTCCCGCACACCGCCTGCGCGTCGGCGGTGAGCATGGCGGGCAGCGGGCCCGGCCCCAGGTCGGTCGCCCCTGGCGGCAGCGCGGTGGCCAGGCCGCGGACGGTGGTGACGAACTCCGCCAGCCGCGCCGGGTCCTCGGGCCGCTCGGCGAGCAGCCGCGCCAGCCGGTCCACCACCGCTTCCTCGCACGGCAGGACGCGGACGAGCGCCTGCCGGGTGGCCGGATCGAGCCCGTCACCGGGCGGGGCGACGGCCGCCGCCGAGGACGGGAAGTGGGGGATCGGCTCGTCGGGGAAGTCCATCGACGGCCAGATCACCCCCGCGTAGCCGAGGCGCTCGCCGCCCGCGGCCCCGGCGAGCAGACCGGGGAACGGCGCGAAGAACTCGCTGTACAGCCGGGTCGCCCCCGACCGGTCGTTGTTCCAGCCGTGCGCGAACACCACCAGATCCGTGACGCCCTGCCGCGCGACCCCGGCTATGAGGGCGTCGCGCTCGGCCGGATCCACGTCCCCGTCGGTGTCGAACGTCAGCTCCCAGTACGGCTCCACACTCATGTCCGGCATGGCAGACCCCCTTGTGCGGCCAGATGCGCGGGCATCGTCCCGCCGTCAAGGGGGCCTGTCCAGACTCATGGCACGGGTACACACGTCCGTGACACGGGACTACCGGTGCGGCAGGAGGTCCGCCGCCCGGATGCGGTGGAGATGGATGAGAATGTCGTATCCCTTGCCCAGCGCGGTCAAGTAGTCCGGAGTCGGGTAGTCCGTACCGATGTTGCGCGTGGGACGCGCCACCGCCAGCCACTTCCGGGCCGCGGCGGGCGCCGTCCGCATGTCCAGCACGTAGTCGCGGTACGGCACCTTGTCGAGCGTGTGCTCGTTGCTGCCGGGCGCGGCCGGGCCGACGTCGGCGACCCGGGGGGACTCGCCGTCGCGCATGGCGAGGAACGAGCCCTCGTTGAAGGTGAGCCGGACGTTCACATAGCGGTCGCCCAGCCGGTCCCTGAGGAACGCCCCCTGCACCCGCGGGTACTGCGCCGGGTCGTCGGTCACGTACGTGACGTGCGCGTTGTGCGCGGACAGCAGGATCTTCCGGCCGGTGTGCTCCTGCCACCAGGCGGTGTTGGCCGCCATGGTCGCGTCCCGGAAGCGCATGCAGTCGGCGACGCTCTTCGGGTCGTTCAGGTCGAACGTGTACATCTCCGCCACCTGCGAGATCGCCCGCGCGTGCTGCACCGCCCACATGAACTCCTCGCCGCCGCCCGCCGGGCGCTGCCGCGACAGCAGGCCGAGGGCCTCGCGCGCGCTCTCGGCCATGGCGCGCCGCTCGCTCAGCGGGCGCTTGAGGTAGGCGTTCATATAGCTGTCCGTGCTGGTGCCGGGCGCGGGCCGCTGCGCGCGGTAGAGCTCGGTGAAGCGGGACAGCAGGGCCGGGCGGTGGGCCCGGACGTAACCGGTGACCTTGTCGAAGAGCCCGGGCCCCGCGTAGGCGGAGTCGTCGCCCATGAACCGGAGCTTCTTCGCGTGGGTCGTGTTGTACGCGCGCATCCACTCGATCAGGTCCAGGTATTCGCGGTTGTTCCACATGCGGTACGCGTTCTGGAACTCCTCGGCCATGATCTGCCGCGCGTCGCCCCTGCCGTGCACCACGTAGTCGTCGAGCCGCACGCCGGCGCTCCAGTTCGCCTCCAGGGCGAAGGTGGTGAACCCCTTCTCCTCCACGAGGTAGCGGAAGACGCGGTGCTTGTTGGCGAAGAACTCGTGCGAGCCGTGCGTGGCCTCGCCCAGCCCGACCACCGTGGCGTCGCCCACCATGGCGCCCAGCGGCCGCAGGTCCCGCAGGTCGCCCGTGGGGTCCGTGGTGCGCAGCGGACGGGCGGCCCGGGTCAGGGCGGACACCGGGTCCGCCGGGCCGGAGTACGCCCCGGCCGGCTTCGCCGCGACCAGCGGGCCCAGGGCGGCGAACAGCGTGAGCGACAGCGCTGACCGGCGGGTGAGCTGCGCGGAAACCATGGGAACACTCCAGGGGGGCCGGTCGGAACTCTCCCGGACACGATCGTTTCCGGGGGCCTCCCGCCACCATCCGATCCACCCCCGTCCCCGGGGTGGAGCCAGCCCTGCCCCCGGGCACCCGACGCCCCCTTCCGTCCCCACATACCGACTGGTTAGTCTGCCCGTGCAGCCGAGCGAGGGAGACGTCAGCGTGGGTACGGTGCGGGACGCGGGAGTTGTGGTCACCGGAGCGGGCGGCGGCATCGGCGCCGCGCTCGCCCGCAGGTTCGCCGCCGAGGGCGCCCGCGTCGTGGTCAACGACCTCGACGTCGCCAAGGCCGAGGCGGTGGCCGAGGAGATCGGCGCCACCGCCGTCCCCGGCGACGCCTCCACAGTGGTCCCCGCCGCCCGCGAGGCGCTCGGCGGCCGGATCGACATCTACTGCGCCAACGCGGGCGTCGCCCCAGGCGGCGGACCCGAGGCGGAGGAGGACCTGTGGGAGGCCGCCTGGGACGTCAACGTCATGGCGCACGTGCGGGCGGCCCGTGAGCTGCTCCCCGAGTGGCTGGACCGGGGCAGCGGCAGGTTCGTCGCCACCGTGTCCGCCGCCGGGCTGCTCACGATGATCGGCTCGGCCCCGTACAGCGTCTCCAAGCACGCCGCGCTCGCCTTCGCGGAATGGCTCTCGCTCACCTACCGCCACTGCGGGATCGACGTCCACGCCATCTGCCCGCAGGGCGTGCGCACGGACATGCTGCGCGGCACCGGCGCGGCGGGCGAGCTGGTGCTCCTGCCCACCGCGATCGAGCCCGCGCAGGTCGCCGACGCCCTCTTCGAGGGCATGGCCGCGAACCGCTTCCTGATCCTCCCGCACCCGGAGGTCGCCGACTACTACGCGGCCCGCGCCACCGACCCCGACCGCTGGCTGCGCGGCATGAACCACCTCCAGCGCAGGCTCGAAGAGGTGCCCGGCCAGGGCCGGATGTAGGCGCGGACCATGACGTCGACCACCCCCTCCTACCGGGACGCGCCCTGGCTCGCGCGGTTCGCCCCCGCCCAGCGGGTGCCGGGCACGCCGCCGCCGACGGTCCTGCACGCCTTCGACGCCACCGTGCGGCGCGCCCCGGACCGGCACGCGCTCGCCTATTTCGACGGGCGGCTGACCTATCGCGAGGCCGACGAGCTGTCCGGCGCGCTCGCGGGCCGTCTCGTCGCCCGCGGCTTCCGCCGGGGCGACCGGGCCGCGGTCATGCTCCAGAACACCCCGCACTTCGTGCTCGCCGTCCTCGCCGTCTGGAAGGCCGGCGGCACCGTCGTGCCCGTGAACCCCATGTTCAAGGCGGGCGAGGTCCGGCACATCCTCGACGACTCGGGCGCCACCGCGCTGATCTGCCGGGACCGCGCCTGGGCGGACTTCCTGCGGGACGCCGCGGCGGCCTCGGCCGTCCGTATCGCGTTCACCGCCTGTCCCTTCGGCCTCCAGACGCGCGACGACGCGCGGGTGCTGCGCGGCGAGCGCGTGCCGCCGCCCGACGGCGCCGAGGACCTGCTGGCCGCCGCGCGCTCCGGGACCCGCCCGCCCGCCGGCCCCGGGCTCGGCCCCCAGGACCCCGCCCTCATCAGCTACACCTCGGGCACCACCGGGGTCCCCAAGGGCGCCGTCAACACCCATGGCAACATCGCCCACAACGCCGAGCGGGCGCGCATCGGCTCCGGGCTGCCCGACGGCTCCACCTACTTCGCCCTCGCCCCGCTCTTCCACATCACCGGCATGGTCGCCGAGCTCGGCTCCTGCCTGGTCAACGCGGGCACGCTCGCCCTCGCCCACCGCTTCGACGCCGCGGTGGTCCTCGACGCGTTCCTCGAACACCGCCCCGCCTACACCATCGGCCCCGCCACCGCCTTCATGGCCCTCATGGCACAGCCGGGCGTCGGCCGGGACCACTTCGCGTCCTTCCGCCTGATCTCCTCCGGCGGCGCACCCCTGCCACCGGCCCTGGTGGAACGGTTCCGCACCACCTCCGGCCACTACCTCCACAACGGCTACGGCCTCACGGAGACCACCGCCACCACCGCCTCCGTCCCGCCCGGCACCGAGGCCCCCGTCGACCCCGCCACCGGCACCCTCGCCGTCGGCGTGCCCGGCCCGGGGACGCTCGTGCGCATCGTGGACGAGCGCGGCGCGGAGGTGCCCTTCGGCGGGCACGGCGAGATCGTGGTCAGCGGCCCCCAGGTCGTCCCCGGCTACTGGCGGCGCCCCGAGGACACCGCCGCCGCCCTCCCCGGCGGTGAACTGCGCACCGGCGACGTCGGGTTCATGGACCACGACGGCTGGCTGTACGTGGTCGACCGCAAGAAGGACATGATCAACGCCGCCGGCTTCAAGGTCTGGCCCCGCGAGGTGGAGGACGTCCTCCACACCCACCCCGCCGTCCGGGAGGCGGCCGTCGTCGGGGTGCCGGACGACTACCGCGGCGAGACGGTCCGGGCGTACGTCAGCCTCCGCCCCGGCGCCGAGCCCGCGGCGGCGGAACTGGTCGCGCACTGCCGGGAGCGGCTCGCGGCGTACAAGGTCCCGCGCGAGGTGCGCGTCCTGGCCGAGCTGCCCAGGACGACCAGTGGCAAGATCCTCCGCCGGGAGCTGCGCGACGATCCCGCGGCACGACAAGGGAAGACAGGTGGCGGCGCATGACCAGGACGGTGACGGCCGGAACGCCGGGCGGCGGCACGAGGCCCGTACCGCAGCGGCTGCTGGCCGCCGCCACAAGGCTCTTCGCGGACCAGGGCTACGACCGCACGTCCGTCCAGGAGATCGTCGAGGCGGCGGGCGTCACCAAGGGCGCCCTCTACCACTACTTCGGTTCCAAGGACGACCTGCTGCACGAGGTCTACGGCCGGGTCCTGCGGCTCCAGCAGGAGCGGCTGGACGCCTTCGCGTGCGCGGACGCGCCCGTGGAGCGCAGGCTGCGGGACGCCGCCGCGGACGTCGTGGTCACCACCATCGAGAACCTCGACGACACGAAGATCTTCTTCCGCTCGATGCACCACCTGGGCCCGGAGAAGCACAGACAGGTGCGCGCCGAACGGCGCCGCTACCACGAGCGTTTCCGCGCCCTGGTCGAGGAGGGCCAGCGCGCGGGCGTCTTCAGCACGGCCACCCCCGCGGACCTCGTCGTCGACTACCACTTCGGCTCCGTCCACCACCTGGCGAACTGGTACCGCCCGGAAGGCGCCCTGACGGCGGCCCAGGTGGCGGACCACCTGGCAGACCTGCTGCTGCGCGCGCTGCGCCCCTGAAGCGTGTCGTGCGGGGCCGGGCGTCGTTGAGCGGATGAAGGGCCTTTCGGCCCTTTCGTCTGCTGTCGAGAAAAAGGATCAGGGATGCGCCTTTTCCGTCCTGTCGTCGTCGCCCTCGCGGGCCTCGCCCTCGCCATGGCCGTGCCCACGGGCACGGCCGTCGCCTCGAAGGGCTCGTTCACGTGGGTGGGCCCCAAGGGCAAGCCCTTCTTCGTCGAGAATCCGCCGGACGGCAAGTGCCTGACGATGAGTCAGGAAGCTCACGGTGCGTACAACGGGACGGCGGGCCCGGTCACCATCTACACCGGAAAGAAGTGTGACGGCGGCTCCGCGCGCCTCAAGACGGGCCAGCGCGGCCCGGCCGACAAGCCGTTCTCGAGCGTGAAGTTCAGCGCGCACTGAGACCCGGCGCGCCCCCGCCGCAGACCATCCACAGCCCGCGGTGGGGGCGCACTCGGATCAGCCCATTCCAGCCCGTTGGGGGCACCTCTGGGGGCACCCCCGGACGGAGTCTGGGGGAGGTGGCTGGGGGAGCTTGAGGACACCGCCGCGCAGCGGTGGTGCGGATGACACAACCCGCAGCCGACAGCTCAGGCCGACCCCGACCACCAGCCCGGCCACCGCCTAGACATAACGCCGCAACTCCCGCCGCGCCAGAGACCGCTGATGGACCTCGTCCGGCCCGTCCGCCAGGCGCAGCGTCCGTGCCGCCGCCCACAGCTCCGCCAGCGGGAAGTCCTGGCTCACGCCGCCCGCCCCGTGCAGCTGGACAGCCTGGTCGATGATGCCGACCACCGTCCGCGGCGTCGCGATCTTGATGGCCTGGATCTCCGTGTGCGCCCCGCGGTTGCCGACCGTGTCCATCAGCCACGCCGTCTTGAGCACCAGCAGCCGCAACTGCTCCACGGCGACCCGGGAATCCGCGATCCACTCCTGCACCACGCCCTGCTGGGCGAGCGGCTTCCCGAAGGCCGTACGGGAGACGGCCCGCCGGCACATCAGCTCGATCGCGCGCTCGGCCATGCCGATCAGCCGCATGCAGTGGTGGATCCGGCCGGGCCCCAGGCGCGCCTGGGCGATGGCGAAGCCGCCGCCCTCCTCGCCGACGAGGTTCGTCGCGGGCACCCGCACGCCGTCGAGGACGATCTCCGCGTGGCCGCCGTGTGCGTGGTCCTCGAAGCCGTAGACCCGCATCGCCCGGCGGACCTCCAGGCCGGGCGTGTCCCGGGGGACGAGGATCATCGACTGCCGGCGGCGCGGGTCCGCGCCCTCCGGGTCCGTCTTCCCCATGACGATGAAGATCTCGCAACCGGGGTACATCGCGCCGGAGATGTACCACTTGCGGCCGGTGATGACGTAGTCGTCGCCGTCCCGCTCGATCCGCGTCTCGATGTTCGACGCGTCCGAGGAGGCGACCTCCGGCTCGGTCATCGCGAACGCCGACCGGATCTCGCCCGCGAGCAGCGGCTCCAGCCACCGCTTCCGCTGCTCCTCGGTGCCGAACTGGGCGAGCAGCTCCATGTTCCCCGTGTCGGGGGCCGCGCAGTTGAGGGCCGTGGGCGCGAGGTGTGGGCTGCGGCCGGTGATCTCGGCGAGCGGCGCGTACTGGAGGTTGGTCAGCCCGGCCCCGTACCGCGGATCGGGCAGGAACAAGTTCCACAGCCCGCGCCTCCGTGCCTCCGCCTTCAGCTCCTCGACGACCGGGGGAGTGTCCCAGGGGGAGGTGAGCGCGGCCCGCTGTTCCTCGGCGGTCGCCTCGGCCGGATGGATGTGCTCGTCCATGAAGGCCAGCAGCTCGCCGCGCAGCTCTTCCGTACGGGCGTCGAATGCGAAGTCCATGGTGCTCAGCCCTCCTGAAGGGTGGTGAGTCCGCCTGCGATGAAGAGCGGTACGAGCTGCCCGATGCGGTCGAAGCCCGGCCCGACGGTCTGTCCGAGGGTGTAGCGGTAGTGGATGCCTTCGAGGATCACGGCGAGCTTGAAATAGGCGAAGGCGGTGTACCACGGCAGCGCCGAGACGTCGCGGCCCGACCCGGCCGCGTACCGCTCCACCAGCTCCGCGGGCTCCGGGTGGCCCGGCGCCTCGCGGGTGGTGGCGATGGGCGAGCCGGGCACGGGCCGCTGCTCGCAGTACATCACCAGCAGGCCGAGGTCGGTCAGCGGGTCGCCGAGCGTGGACATCTCCCAGTCGAGGACCGCCCGGACGGTGTCGTCGGCGCCGACGAGGACGTTGTCCAGGCGGTAGTCACCGTGCACGACGGTGGGCGCGGGCGAGACGGGCAGCGCCGCCGCCAGGGCCGTGTGGAGCTCGTCGATGCCGGGCAGCTCGCGCTCGCGCGAGGCCGCCAGCTGCTTGCCCCAGCGCCGCAACTGCCGCTCCAGGAAGCCGTCCGGCCGCCCGAAGTCCGCGAGCCCGGCCGCGGCCGGATCCACGGCGTGCAGCTGTACGAGGGTGTCGGCGAGCCCGAGGACGACCCGGCGGGTGCGCTCGGGGCCGAGCGCGGCCAGCTGCTCCGCCGAGCGGTACGGCGTGCCGGCCGCGAACTCCATCACGTAGAACGGCGCTCCCAGGACGCTCTCGTCCTCGCACAGCAGCAGCGCCCGGGGCACCGGCACGGGAGTCGGGTGCAGCGCGCTGATCACCCGGTGCTCGCGCCGCATGTCGTGGGCGGTGGCCAGCACGTGCCCCAGCGGCGGGCGGCGCACCACCCAGCGGCCGGTGCCGTCGGTGACGGAGTAGGTGAGGTTGGAGCGGCCGCCCTCGATCAGCTCGGCGCCGAGCGGCCCGCGCACCAGCCCCGGGAGCTCCCGTTCCAGATATCCGCGCAGCCGGTCCAGGTCGAGTCCTGGGGGATTGCCCTTGCTCATCGAGTGCTCCTCCATGGGGAATTGAGCCCGCGGACGCGGTCGGGCCGGGGCCGCGGCGGGCGCGGCACCGGTCCGGGATCATCATGCCGACCGGTCGGTATGCCGTCCAGACCTCCCGGCGACAATCCGCCACCGCCGTACGCGTCAGGCGTGGCAGGTGAGGGGCTCCCCGCCGTTCATCGTCCGCATGTCACCGAGCACCATGGGCAGGTCGAGCTGGACCCCCAGCGGCAGGCCGTCGAGCTCGGCGTACGCGCGGTGCAGATTGCCCACCAGCCGCTCGCTCTCGTGCAGCTGCGCGAACTCGCCGAGGTCCGCGCGGCGTGCGGCCTCCAGCGGGGTGCGGCCCGCGGCGTGCTCGGTCGCGGCCAGGTCCTGGAGCCAGCGGAAGTAGCGCTCCAGGACGTCGTAGACGCCCGGGTCGGTGACCGGGCCGTGCCCCGGCACGACGGTCTCGGCGTCCAGGCCCCGCAGCACCTCCAGCGCGCGCAGCGACCCGGCGAGGGAGCCCATCGGGATGAAGGGGGTGCCGCCGTTGAAGACCAGGTCGCCGGTGAAGACGATGCCCTCCTCCGGCAGGTGGACGATCGTGTCGCCGATGGTGTGCGCCGGGCCCGGGTGGATCAGCCGCAGCTCGGTGTCGCCGACGTGCAGGGTGAGCGAGTCGTCGTAGGTGACGAAGGCGGGGGTGATCGCGATGTCGCCGTAGTCGATCCAGGGCCACTGGCCGTGCAGTTGGAAGCCCACGGCGAGGGTCTCCGCGCGGCAGCCGGTGTGGCCGATGATCGTGGCCTCGGGGAAGACGCAGTTGCCGTAGGTGTGGTCGCCGTGGTGATGGGTGTTGACGACGGTCGTGGGCGGTGCCGCGCCGTGCGCCGCCGCGGTGTCGCGCAGCAGCCGGGCGCGCCGCTCGGTCGCCGCCGTGTCGATCAGCGCCGTGCGGCCGCCGGAGCTGATGATCCCGGCGTTGTTGAGGCACCAGCCGCCGTCGGGCTGGATGAACGCGCGGACGCCCGGGGCGAGCTCGGTGGTGTACGGCTCCGTCGCTGCGGTGCCGACGGGCGACGCGGTGGTGCTGCTGGACATCTAAGGGCCTCCCCTCGTCGTCCGCGCGGGGTGCGCGGATCGGACTGACCGTCAGAATACGGGCGCGGGGCGATCGGGGCGGAAGCCGTCAGGCCCGCCGCTCCATGCCCGGACGGAGCCGCTCCAGCAGGCCGTAGAGCGTGGTGCGCTCCTCCTCGTCCAGCGCGTCCAGCGCGCTGTGGGTGGCCTGCATCTCGGCGCGCACGCGGCGGATGATCTCGTGGCCCTCGTCGGTGGCCACCACGTTCTTCACCCGCCGGTCGGCCGGGTCCGCCTCGCGGCGGACGAGCCCGCGCGCTTCGAGGCGGTCCACGATGCCGGTGACGTTGGAGGCGTCGCAGACCAGCAGGGTGGCCAGGCCGCGCATCGGGACCGGGCCCTTGAGCTGGGCGAGGAGCTTGGCCTGCACGGAGGTGAGGCCCTGGCGGGCCGCGGCGGCGGCGAAGTCCTGCCACTGGGCGGTGCCGAGCGCCGCCACCAGCTCCAGGAGCTGGGCCTTGGTCGGGGTCCGGGGGGAGGTGGCGGTCATGCCTCGAGTCTACTCAAGAGCTTGAGGTAATGAAACATTAACTTGACTACCTGAAGTATCTGGCCCTAGCCTTTCCTGGTTGCTTGACGATCTCAAGCATCAAAGTCGTGAAGCAATCCGGAGGATTCCCCGCATGAGCTCCCCAGCCGCCGCCGAGAGCGGAAGACGCAACGAGACGGTCATCGTCTTCGCCCTGAGCCTCGCCGCCATGGTCGTCTCGATGATGCAGACGCTGGTCGTACCGATCCTCGGCCTCATCCAGAAGGACCTCGGCACGACCCCGGCCAACGTCAGCTGGGTCACGACCGCCACCCTCCTCTCCGCCGCCGTCTTCACCCCGCTGCTCGGCCGCTTCGGCGACCAGCACGGCAAGAAGAAGACCCTCGTCGGCGTGCTGATCGTGATGGTCGCGGGCTCCGTGCTCGCCGCCGTCACCCACTCCCTGCTGTGGCTGATCGTCGGCCGCGTGCTCCAGGGCGCCGCCACCGCGATCTTCCCGCTCGCGCTGTCCGTGCTGCGCGAGGAGGTGCGCCCCGCCAAGCTGCCCGGCGCCATGGCCATGGTCAGCGGCACCCTCGCCTTCGGCAGCGGCCTCGCGCTCGTCGCCACCGGCCTGCTCACCTCCGGCGACAACCCCGACTACCGCAGCGCCTTCTGGCTGGCCACCGGCCTCGCCGCGCTCGCGCTGATCGCCGTCGTCCTCCTCGTGCCCGCCACGCGGGAGACCACCGGCGGCCGCACCGACGTCCTCGGCGCGCTCAGCCTCGCCGCCACGCTCGTGCTGCTCCTGCTGCCCATCACCCAGGGCCACGAGTGGGGCTGGTCCTCCGCCCGCACGATCGGCTGCTTCATCGGCGCCGTCGTGATGGCCGGCGTGTGGACGCTCGTCGAGCGCAAGGTGAGCGAGCCGCTGGTCGACATGAAGATGTTCGCCCACCGCCCGGTGCTCTTCGCCAACCTCTCCGGACTACTCGTCGGCTTCGGCTCCTTCGCCCTCTTCATCGGCGTCTCCTACCTCGTGCAGATGCCGTCGAAGATCGCGGGCTACGGCTTCGACGCCAGCGTCCTGCGCGCCTCCGTCGAATTCCTGCTGCCCAGCACCATCGTCTCGCTGCTCGCCGCCCCGATCGGCGGCCAGCTCGTCCGCCACAAGGGCCCGCGGGTGGTCCTGCTGCTCGCCTCGCTCTTCGGCACCGCGGGCTTCGCGTGGATCACGCTCGACCACGACCACGCGTTCTCCGTCATCGCCGCGGGCATCCTCGTCGGCGCGGCCATCAGCTTCGGCTACGCCGCCATGCCCGCCGTGATCGTCTCCAGCGTGCCGCACCACCAGACCGGCATAGCCAACGGCATCAACTCCATCTCCCGCTCCACCGGCAGCGCCATCGGCTCCGCGATGATCACCACGGTGCTGGCCTCCAAGAGCATCGAGCACCTGCCGCCGGGCGCCCCCAAGCTGCCCGCCGAGAGCCAGTTCACGCTGACCTTCGTCATCGCGGGCGTGGCGCTCCTGCTGGTCGCGGCCGTCGCCGGGCTCGGCCTGCGCAAGATCCACACCCTGGGTTCCGAGGCGGCGGGCCGGGCGCCCGCGAAGGACGCTGAGACCGCACGCGCCACCGCCTGACCCGCTGTTCGCACCCCCCACGAGGAGCACCACCATGAAGGCCATCAGCTACCGCAGCTACGGCGGACCCGAGGTCCTGGAATACGGCGAGCGGCCCGACCCCAAGGTCGGCCCCGACGCCGTCCTGATCAAGGTCAAGGCCGCAGCCGTCAACCCCGTCGACTGGAAGGCGCAGGCCGGCTACCTCGACGCGGCCCTGGACGCCGTCTTCCCCGTCATCCCCGGGTGGGACGTCTCCGGCGTGGTGGTGCAGCCCGGCGCCGACGTCGCCGAGTTCGCCGTCGGTGACGAGGTCATCGGCTACGTCCGCGAGGACTTCCTCTCGCGCGGCACCTTCGCGGAGTACGTCGCCGCCCCCGTACGGACCCTCGCCCGCAAGCCGGCGAACCTGACCTTCGAGCAGGCCGCCGGGCTCCCGCTCGCGGGCCTGACCGCCTACCAGTCGCTGGTCAAGGCGCTGCGGGTGAGTAAGGGCGAGACCGTGCTGGTCCACGCGGCGGCGGGCGGCGTCGGCTCCATGGCCGTCCAGATCGCGAAGCACCTGGGCGCGCGGGTCATCGGCACCGCGAGCGAGCGCAACCACGACTACCTGCGCGGCCTCGGCGCCGAGCCGGTCGTCTACGGCGAAGGGCTGGCAGACCGCGTACGGGCGCTGGCCCCCTCCGGCGTCGACGCCGTCCTCGACCTGGCGGGCGGCGAGGCGCTCACCGTCTCCCCGGCCCTCCTCGCGGAAGGCGGCCGCATCGCCTCCATCGCCGACCCGTCCGTCCTCGGCCTCGGCGGCCGCTACGTCTTCGTCCGCCCCGACGCGGCCGACCTCACGGCCCTGACGGAACTGGCGGAGAGCGGCGTGCTCACGGTCGAGGTGGCGGAGGTGTTCCCGCTGGAGAAGACGGCGGACGCGCAGCGCTTGAACGCCGAGGGGCACACGCGGGGCAAGATCGTGGTGACGGTTCCGTAATACGGCGGGGTGCGACCCGGCGGGCTTGTTCCTCCGCCGCGTGAGGGGCTTCGCCCCGGACCCCGAAGCACGACGCTTCGCGCGCTGTCCTCGAACGCCGGACGGGCTGATTCAGCCCGTCCGGCGTTCGAGGACGTGCTCGCAGGGGGCTCCCGGTCAACAACCCTCGCGCTCGCGCAGCAGCCGGTACGCCGCGAGCCCGTCCGGCACCCAGTCCCACTCCGGGAGCCGGGCCTCCAATTCCTCGTCGGAGAGGAACGCGTGCCAGGCCACTTCCGACTCCTGCGGCGAGACGGCCGCGTCGCACCGGACCTCGTACACCGCCGACCACCACGACTGCCCGGGCGCGTCGTAGAGGAAGCGGAAGAGCGGGGTCGGCGCGGGGAGCCCGGATACGCCCAGCTCCTCCTCGGCCTCACGGAGGGCCGCCTCGTCGTAGGACTCGCCCGCCCCGACAACGCCGCCCACGAACATGTCGTAGCGCGAGGGAAAGACGAGCTTCTGCGCCGTACGGCGATGCACGAAGACCCGCCCCGCCGCGTCCCGGGCCCGCACGAACACGCAGCGGTGCCGCAGCCCGCGCGCATACGCTTCCCCACGCGGCGCCTGCCCCACGACACGGTCCTGCTCGTCGACGATGTCCAGCACTTCATCCGCCGGCTGCGGCTGTTGATCGCTCATGAGCCCATCCAATCAGCGGCGCGACGCGATCGGGGTCTGGGGCGGAGCCCCAGTTTCGGGAAGGGGCGGGGCTGGGGAACAAAGCCCGCCGCAGGCGGAAAACAACCCGCACCCGGAATCGATCCGCCAAGCAAAGCGCAGCGCCCCGCACGTCAATGCGGCTGAAGGTCCCGCGCCCGATCCACCGCGGCGGAGCCGGCCGGCATCGCCGGATGCCGTCCGATCAGCACGATGCCGACCACGATCGCCGCCAGCCCCGCCGCCTCCCAGGCCAGCGCCCCCGGCGTCGTCCGCAGCCGGTCGCCCAGGAAGCCCACGCCGCAGATGATCCCGGCCAGCGGCTGCGCCGCGGTCAGGGCGGGCAGCGACAGCCGCAGCGGCGCCGTCTCGAAGGCGCTCTGCACCAGGACCAGCGCCGTGACGCCCAGCGCGAAGACCCCGTACGGCTGCCAGCTCACCAGCAGCGTGGTCCAGCCGCCGTGCGCGAACCGCTGGCCGCTGACCCGGGTGAGGGCGTCCTGCACGCCGTAGAGCAGGCCCGCCGCGACCGCGAGCAGCGCCGCCTCCACGCTCATCCGCAGCCGCTTGGAGACCGTCGCGAGCAGCAGGGCCGAGCCCACCATCAGGCCGATGATCAGCCAGTGCCGCAGCGGATCGGTCACCGAGTCGCCGCCGTGCGGGCGGCCCGCGACGATGAAGGCCGTCACCCCGCCCGCCAGCAGCCACAGCCCGCACCAGCCCGTGGCGCCGAGCGGCTGCCGGGTGCGCCAGCGCGACAGGGCCATGGCGAACAGCAGGTTCGTCGCCAGCAGCGGCTCCACCAGGGAGATCTCGCCCCGGCCGAGCGCGATCGCGCCGAGCACCATCCCGACGATCATCAGCGCGATGCCGACCAGCCACTGCGGCATCCGGACGAGGTCGAGCAGCAGCCGGATGGAGAGGAAATCGCTCATCGGGGCCCGCTGCGCCGCGCTCTGCTGGTAGACGAAGCCGACTCCCAGGCAGCAGGCCGCACTCACGGCGAAGGCGAAGACCATCACGTCGCGCACCTCAAGACCGCCGGGTCGTAGGGGACTTGACAGAAAAACGATAGCCGCCCCGGGGGCGGTGTGACGGCCGGGTACCCGTCTTTCGGCCGTGCATTCCCTCCCGCGTTCCCTCCAATGGCGTATAGAACGTATATGCGAAAAATGCCCTTCCGGTCACCTCTCCACCGTACGTCCGGGCGGCGGCGGACGTACCCCGATCCGGGCGAGCCGCCGGAGTGCAACCCGATCTGATGGGTTGTGAGTTGAGGTGCCGTCAGTTCCAAGGTCGCCCTTGACTCGGAGCCGTGACTACCGCTTTGCTGTGCGTGACCGAAGTGGTTGATTTCGATGACGCCTCGCGCGGGCGCCGGGAGGGGCCGCAGCCCGTGGAGGAAGTCCGCCGATGACGCCCCCGCCCTTGGGCCGCCCGCGGAACAAGGACGGACCGGCCTTCGACCCGGCCCTGGACGACACCGCGCTCGCCGCCGCCCGCGACGCCCTCGCCCGCGGCCGCTGGGACGGGGCCCGCCGGCTCCTCGCCGAGACCGGCGACGACTGGGACCGCCGCGGCCACCGCGTCGTCGTCCTCGCCGAGGGCACCGCCAGCACCGCCTGGGCCCGCGAGTGGCAGCTCGCCGAGCCCGACAGCCCCGACGCCGCCGCGCTCCTCGCCTGCGCCACCGTCTTCCGGGCCGTACGCGGCCAGGAGATCCCCGAGGTCGCCCGCGCCGTCTGCCTCACCGCGGCCAGGATGGCCCCCGCCGACCCCACCCCCTGGCTCGGCATCCTCATCCTCGCCCGCCGCACCGGCACCGACGACGAGCGCGTCCGCGCCTTCGACCAGGTGCGCGCCCGCCACCGCGACCACCACCACGCCCACCACCTCATGGCCGCCTGCCTCGCCGAACACCAGTCGGGCGACCGCGACGACCCCCTCCACGAGGTCTACGACTTCGCCTCCTGGGCCGCCGAGCAGGCGCCCGCCGACTCGCCTCTGGCCGTGCTCCCCGTCGTCGCCCACGCCGAGCGCTACCGTGTACTCGCCCGCGCCGGCGTCGAACCCCACGACCCCGCCCGCTCCGGGCACTGGACCACCCGCCGGGCCCGCCAGGTGATGAAGACCGCCTTCGACTGGTGGCTCGAATGGGACGTCGACGACGGCACGGCCCACCCCCGCCGCAAGGTCGACCTCAACTACCTCGCCCACGCCAAGCTCCACGAAGGCCGCCCGGCCGAGGCCGCCGCCCTCCTCACCCGCATCGGCCCGCACGCCACCCACGCCCCCTGGTCGTACCCCGACGGGGACCCGCGCAAGGCGTTCCAGGCCGCCCGCCGGGCCGCGCTCGGCGCGGCCTGACCCCGCACGCGCACGACCGCCCCGCTCACTCCATGGGAAGGACGACCCCGCCATGCCGACGGGCACGACGAGCGAGATCAGCACGTTCAAGGGCCAGGGGAGACGGCTGCGCGCCGACCGCATGGGGCCCGCCGGCCTCCTGCTCTCCGTGGTCGCCGCAAGCGCGCCCCTGATGGTGACGGCGGGCGTCATGCCCACCACCTACGGCACGATGGGGGTCGTCGGCCAGCCCCTGCTCTTCGTCATCCTCGGCGTCGTGCTGACCCTCTTCAGCTTCGGCTACGCCGAGATGAGCCGCCACGTCCACAACGCCGGTGCCTTCTACGCCTATATCGCCCGCGGCCTCGGCGGCACCGCGGGAGCGGCCGCCTCCGTCGTCGCTCTGGTCGCCTACAGCGCCCTCCAGTTCGGCATCTACGGCATCTTCGGCTTCGAGCTCTCCGGCCTCCTCGACGAACACCTCGGCATCCGCGTCGCCTGGTGGGTGCCCGCCCTCGCCGGCGTCCTCGCCGTCGGCGTCCTCGGCTGGCTGAAGATAGACCTCAACGCCAGGGTCCTCGGCGCCCTTCTGCTCGTCGAGTGCGCCATGGTCGTCGTCTTCGACCTCGCCGGCCTCACCGCCCCCGGCAGGGAAGGCGTCTCCTTCCACGCCTTCGACCCCACGACCCTCGGCGTCGGCGGCCTCGGCACCGCCCTCTGCTTCACCATCGCCGCCTTCGTCGGCTTCGAACAGGCCGCCGTCTACGCCGAGGAGACCAGCAGGCCCCAGGTCGTCGTCGCCCGGGTGACCTTCCTCGCCGTCGGCTTCGTCGCCCTCTTCTTCGCCGTCAGCTCCTGGGCCCTGAGCGTCGCCGCCGGCCCCGGCCGCATCGTCGGCCTCGCCCGTGAGCAGGGCCCGAACCTCCTCTTCGCCCTCACCGAGGACCGGCTCGGCGGAGCCGTCACCGACGTCATGCACCTCTTCTACGTGACCGGCATGTTCGCCGCCATGCTCAGCTTCCACAACGTCGTCGCCCGCTACGTCTTCGCCATGGGCCGCGAGGGCCTGCTGCCCGCCGCCATGGGCCGTACGGCCAAGGGCAGCGGCGCGCCCGCCCACGGCTCACTGCTCCAGAGCGCCGTCTCGGTCCTCGCCGTCGTGCTCTTCGCGCTCACCGACCGAGGCCCCCACGGCGACCCGACCGCCCCCGTGCTGCGCCTCTTCACCTGGAGCGGCAACGTCGGCGCCCTCGGTGTCATCGTGCTCATGGCCGCCGCGTCCGCCGCAGTCATCGCCTTCTTCGTACGCCGCGGCGCCGCCCGCGCCCAGGCCCCCCGCCTCGTCGCCTCCGGCGTCGCGGGCCTCGCGCTGATCGTCATCGCCTGGTACGCGGTCAGGGACTTCCACGTCCTCCTCGGCGCGGACCCCGGCTCGCCGCTGCGCTGGATCCTGCCGGGCGTCATCGGTGCCGCGGTCGTCGCCGGGATCGGCTTCGGCGTCGTCCTCAAATACGCACGCCCCGCCGTCCACGCCGGCATCGGCCTCGGCAACGAGGCGTTCCAGCTGGAGAAGGCGGCGACGGCCGAACCGGGTCGCTGAGCGCTCCGCCGGAATTCCGGTGACTCGTCCGCGGGCGCGTGGTGGCCGGTCGCGCCCGCGCGGCGGGGCCGCACCATGCAGCTGTCCGGCGCCCCTTCGGGGCGCTGCCGAACCCGGCCGCTAACCGTCGAGCGCCTTGCCGACCCGCCGCGACGCGGTGAACTCGTAGAGGTCCAGCACCCCCGGCGGTTCGGCGACCCCCGGTCCCCCCGACCGCACCCACGCCGCTATGTCGGCCAGCGCGTCGTCGTCGTTGACCAGGCCCAGCCACACCGGCCGGCCACCCGCCGCCGACGGCTGCACGACCATCACGTTCGCCTGGTCGCAGACATCGAGGCACTCCGACACCCGCACCTGCCCCGCGTCCCCGACGGCGGCCCGCAGCCGGGCCGTCTGCCCCGCATGGTCCACCCCGGGCACCTTCCGCGGGTCGCCGCAGCAGCAGCCACGGCACACGGTGATCCGGCAGGGAGCGGTTTCCGGGGCGGCGCGACGGGCACGTTTCGAGATCATCAGGCAGATGATACGCACGGCCGAACCGCTCAACCCCCGTGGAGAGGAAGCCCGTATGCCCGGCAGAACGGCTCTGGTCCGCCGCCCCGGCCCCCGCCTCGCCGAGGGCCTGGTCACCCACATCGCACGCACCCCCGTCGACACCGCGCTCGCCCTGCGGCAGTGGGACGACTACTGCCGGGCGCTGCGCGACCACGGCTGGCGGGCGGTCGAGGTGCCGCCCGCCGACGACTGCCCGGACGCGGTGTTCATCGAGGACGCCATGGTCGTCTTCCGCACCGCCGCCCTCATCGCCCGCTCCGCGGCCCCCTCCCGCCGCCCCGAGACCGCCGGTGCCGAGGAGGCCGCCGAAGCGCTCGGCCTCACCGTCCACCACGTCCGTGCGCCCGGCACGCTCGACGGGGGAGACGTCCTCAAGATCGGCGACACGGTCTACGTCGGCAGGGGCGGCCGCACGGACGCCGAGGGGATACGCCAACTCCGCGCCGCCTTCGAGCCGCTGGGCGCGCGCGTGGTGCCCGTAGCGGTGGAGAAGGTCCTCCACCTGAAGTCCGCCGTCACCGCGCTGCCCGACGGCACGGTCCTCGGCCACCCGCCCCTCGTGGGCGACCCGTCCCCCTCCTTGCCGTTCCCCCGGTTCCTCCCCGTCCCGGAGGAACCCGGCGCCCACGTGGTCCTCCTCGGCGGCCCCCACGTCCTCCTCTCGGCAGCCGCCCCCCGCACCGCCGCCCTCCTGACGACCCACGGCCTCCACCCGGTCCCGGTGGACATCACCGAATTCGAAAAACTGGAGGGCTGCGTGACGTGCCTGTCGGTACGGGTACGGGCTCTGCCGGGCTGAATGGGGGCCGGGTAGGGGGATCCCAGCTGAGCTGGGGTCCTTCCTGGTGGTGTCCGAGGGGGGACTTGAACTCTCCTCTCGGGCACCAGCCCATAACTGCTCTGACCTGGGGAAACGCCCGTCGACAGGCTTGATTTCGGCGAGCGTTTCTCCTGTTCTTTCCTGCTGTTTCAGGCCCTCTCGGGCCCCTGTTGGTCATGCGTTGGTCACGTGACCAACCCTCCTCCGAGGCGTCCGTCCCTGGTCAGGCTTCCCGGACCGCGCCACGGGGCTACGCCCAGTCTGCACGGGCGCGTACGTGACCACGTACCGGGGGTGGCTGGGGCGGTCGGGACCTGTTTATGCAAGGACGCGCATAGTCGCGTTCCCGCATAGGCGCGTAGCGCCACCCCCTCTACTGTCGGTGGGCAGGCGGCCCAAACGGGGCCAGAGCAAGGGGGTTTGGCATGTCCGAACGTTTGGCACTCACCCGGCTCACGGGCAACGGCAACGGCGAGTGCGGAGAGAAGGACTGCCCGAACGTGTACCGCACGGCCACGGGATCGTTCGTCGTGCAGGGCGACGTGTCCAACGCCTTCACCCCGCCCTCCGGGGAAGGGCTCGTGGAAATCCCGGAGGCGGTTCTCAGGGAGGCATTCCGTGCACTTGGATGGTGACGCGTGGAATGACTGCTTCGATTCCATGGAGCGTGAGGCGTGGCGGCTGGAAACCCTGCCTGTCTACACCATGCCCCAGGAAGCGGAGAAGCTGAAGCGCTTTCTCGCCGGGGAGAAATCTCCGGACGATTACACGTCGGCCTGGATGGACGAGGTTCGGCAATGGGCCTCGGAAGGGAAGAGCGTTGGCAGGGTGCACGTCGTGACCCGCCCGCTCTCGGACTACCTCCGGTTCGAGTTCGAGTATTACTACCGGCACCACGTGAAGGCGGGCGAGGATATCCGCATTCTCGACCTCACCGAGCGGGAGAACCCGGGGCTTCCGGATCAGGATTTCTGGATGTTCGATGAGTCCAAGGTGGCCCTGATGAACTACCGGGCGGACGGGACGCAGATAAACCGGGAACTGTACGAGGGTGATCCTGAGCCGTATCGGCAGTGGAAGCGGATTGCCGTGGCCGAGTCGGTTCCATTCCTGGAGTACGTGAGCGGGTGACGTTCGACCCTGAACAGTTGGGGCAGCCGAAGCAAGAATTGGCCGCCCTGCTGAAAGAACTACGCAAGCGAGCCGGCCTCACTGGGGACCGGCTCGCTCGGCGTTGCAACATGTCCCAATCGAAGATCAGTCGGATCGAGAACGGGAAAGCCCAGCCGAGCCTGCTCGACCTGGAGAGGATCCTCCGGGCTGTCGTTGCTCCGCCCGAGGTCATCGAGGAGGTCATTGCCCTCGCGAGGCTGGCCAATACCGAGTGGCAAGACCTGCGCTCGCTGCGGCGAAGGGGGCTGGAGAAGAAGCAGACCGAACTTGCCGCGCTCGAATCCTCCTCTACTGAGTTCCGTTTCTTCCTGCTCTCGATGATTACGGGACTGCTGTCCACCCCTGAGTACATCCGGGCCAGCCTTGCCCATTCACCGGCCGATGTCACTAAGACGATCGCGAGGAAGCTGGAGCGGCAGGAGGTTCTTTACGACACGAAGAAGCGGTTCACCTTCATCCTCACCGAACAGGCCGTGAGGTGGCCACTCCTGCCCCCGGCCGCGATGGCGATGCAGATTGACCGGCTAGCCTCATTGACCCACCTGCCGGATGTGAAGCTCGGTGTCATCCCAATCGCGGGCTATAAGCCCATGGCTCCGATGGACACCTTCACTGTCTACGACAACACCCTGGCCACTGTGGAGAACACCACCGGAGTCGTGATCCTGAGAGATCCGCGCGACATCGAAATGCATTTGGAACTGTTCTCGACGCTGGAGGGGTACGCGCTGTTCGGGGCCGAAGCGCGAGCCTTGTTGACGGAGTGGGCTGCCGCCTGCCGTTCATGATCTTTAGTCCATGACGGGAAAGAACTACACAGCCGCCGCTTTCTGGGCCAATGATTTCCCCCATGACAGCGACCGAGCGAAACGAAGAGCGGGTGCGTTACGGCGTAGGTCGGGGGTTGGAGTACCGGCGGGCGTTCGGCCCTGATGGTGGTGTGCGCTAGTGACGGGGCGCATGACTCTGCGGGTGTCGTACGACGGCGGCCGGACGTACGGCCCGGTTCGTGAGGTGCAGGTGGAGCCGCGCAATGCGGTGATCCTGGATTCGCCGACCAAGTACCCGCCGTGCGGGTGCCCTCGGTGCACGGGCCGCACTTCGTTGCCTGCCAGCGCTCTCCGCCCCGTCGCGGTGGAGCCGAAGGCGACGTGATGCGTCGCTTGGGCCACTGGGTGCTGCGCCACTTTGGCCGGTACGCGGGGCCGCTCTACCTGGCCGCGATCCTCGGCGGCTGAACCAAGGACGGAGAGACGACAACGCGATCATCTACGTAGACCAAGCCCTGATGAATGTCCTCAAGTGGCAGAAGGAACGCCAGGACGCGGAGCGGGAACGACTCGGGGATCTCTGGGTGGACCATGACCTCGTGTTCGCCCGCGACGGCTTCAAGCTGTACCGGGGCGAGGCAGGCGGACCACAGGACCCCGAGAAGGTGTCGGCCCGCTGGCGCACGGCACGCAACCGTCTGCACCTGCCGGACAACTTCCGGCTGCACGACTGGCGGGCATCGAAGATCACGAATGATCTCGACAACCACGAGAACCCTGTGGAGGTCTCGGCCAACGCCCGGCACCACTCACCGGGCTACACCATGGCGCGCTACGGCAGGCGCCGCGCCGAAGGGGCGAAGAAGCTGGCCGCTTCCAGCGCTGCCCGAATCGGCCTGTCATCCCTGGTCTGACCAGGAGATTCGCTCGGCTGTTGGTCACGTGGTTGGTCACGCCACAGCCGGAGAAACAGAAAAACCCCAGATCAACTGGGGTCTCTGCTGGTGTCCGAGGGGGGACTTGAACCCCCACGCCCGATAAAGGGCACTAGCACCTCAAGCTAGCGCGTCTGCCATTCCGCCACCCGGACTAGGTGTTGTGTCTTCCGGTCCGTTCCCTTTCGGGCCGTTCCCCTTCCGACGAGGAAAACAATACCAAAGATCTGGAGTGCTCGATCACCAGGTCGGACGGGGTGGCCGGGCGGGTGTGACGGGCGTATGTCGGGAGCATTGCGGCCTTGGGCTGCGGAGACGGGAGAGAGAGGATGGCGGAGGACCACGCCGTGGGCCGCCCCGCAGCGGGCGGGACGCGGCAGCGAACCAGAGGAGGCAGCGTGAGCGAGTCGAAGCCCGTCGGTAGCGGGCCGGGCAGGAGCGCCGAGGACGAGGTCGTCGACCTCTGCCGGGATCTGATCCGCATCGACACGAGCAATTACGGCGACCACTCCGGGCCGGGCGAGCGCGCCGCCGCCGAGTACGTCGCGGAGAAGCTGGCCGAGGTCGGGCTGGAGCCGCAGATCTTCGAGTCCCACAAGGGGCGGGCCTCGACCGTGGCCCGGATCGAGGGCGAGGACCCGTCGCGGCCCGCCCTGCTCATCCACGGCCACACCGACGTCGTGCCGGCGAACGCCGAGGACTGGACCCACCACCCCTTCGCGGGCGAGATCGCGGACGGCTGCCTGTGGGGGCGCGGCGCGGTCGACATGAAGGACATGGACGCGATGACGCTCGCGGTCGTCCGCGACCGCATGCGCTCCGGGCGCAAGCCCCCGCGCGACGTCGTGGTCGCCTTCCTCGCCGACGAGGAGGCGGGCGGTGTGTACGGCGCCCGCTATCTGGTCGACAAGCACCCCGGGCTCTTCGAGGGGGTCACCGAGGCGATCAGCGAGGTCGGCGGCTTCTCCTTCACGGTCAACGAGAACCTGCGCCTCTATCTCGTCGAGACCGCCCAGAAGGGCATGCACTGGATGCGGCTCACCGTGGACGGGACCGCGGGGCACGGTTCGATGACCAACACCGACAACGCGATCACGGAGCTGTGCGAGGCGGTCGGGCGGCTGGGGCGGCACGAGTTCCCGGTCCGGGTGACCAAGACCGTGCGGTCCTTCCTCGACGAGCTGTCCGACGCGCTCGGCACCCCGCTCGACCCGGACGACATGGAGACCACGCTGGTCAAGCTCGGCGGCATCGCCAAGATGATCGGCACCACCCTGCGGAACACCGCGGCCCCGACGATGCTCGGCGCGGGCTACAAGGTCAACGTGATCCCGGGCCAGGCCACCGCGCACGTCGACGGGCGCTTCCTGCCGGGATACGAGGAGGAGTTCCTCGCCGACCTCGACCGGATCCTCGGGCCGCGGGTCAGGCGCGAGGACGTGCACGCGGACAAGGCGCTGGAGACGACCTTCGACGGCGACCTGGTCGACGCCATGCAGAAGGCCCTGCGGGCCGAGGACCCGATCGCGCGCGCGGTGCCGTACATGCTCTCGGGCGGCACCGACGCCAAGTCGTTCGACGACCTCGGCATCCGCGGATTCGGCTTCGCTCCGCTCCAGTTGCCGCCGGAGCTGGACTTCGCGGGGATGTTCCACGGTGTGGACGAGCGGGTGCCGTTGGAAGGCCTGAAATTCGGGGCACGGGTGCTCGACCGATTCCTCGACGAGAGCTGAAACCTCGTAAATCTGTGCTGAGTTAACCGAAAAGTGTGAACGATCATAGGGTTGCGTAGCCCGATTACCTCCTCGTCGTTACAGGTGTGCGGTCCGCGGCTGGGACCGCATTGCCAACAAGGAGGATCCAATGCTCAAGAAGGTTGTCGCCGCTGCGGCTGCCACCGGTGGTCTCGTGCTCGCGGGCGCGGGCATCGCCGCCGCCGACTCGGGTGCCCAGGGCGCTGCGGTGAACTCGCCCGGCGTTGTTGCCGGCAACGTGATCCAGGCGCCCATCGAGGTTCCGGTGAATGTCTGCGGCGACTCGATCAACGTCGTCGGGCTGCTGAACCCCACCTTTGGCAACAAGTGCGTCAACGAGTGACGTTGTGCCTCAACCCGTAAGGGTGTGAAGGCGGCTCCGGAGTGTGCGCCTCGCGCCGCTCCGGAGCCGCTGGACTTTCGCGCGTGGGTATTCATCCCGTGCGCATCCCGCAAGAAGGTCTAGAGAGGCAGTACAGAACTCATGCGACACATGACCAAAAAGAGCCTGATCTCGGTGGCGGCCGCGACCGGCGTCATCGCCATGACCGGTGGCATCGCCACGGCGGACTCCGGTGCCCACGGTGCCGCGGTGAACTCCCCGGGCGTCGCGTCCGGCAACACCGTCCAGGTCCCCGTGCACGTCCCGGTCAACGCCTGTGGCAACACGGTGACCGTCATCGGCGCCCTCAACCCCGCCGTGGGCAACCACTGCTTCAACGGCGGTGGCGGCCACGCCCACCAGGGCCACGGCAGCGGTCATGGTGACCACGACGGTGACCGCGACCACGGCAAGGGCGGGCACAACGGCCACGGCGGCTCGGGTGCGCAGGGCGCCAGCGTCGGTTCGCCCGGCGTGATCTCCGGGAACACCGCGCAGGTGCCGGTGGAGGTGCCGGTCAACGCCTGTGGCAACAGCGTCAACGTCGTCGGTGTCGGCAACTCCGCCACCGGCAACGACTGCGTCAACAACGGTGGTCACGACCACCGCGGGGGCGACAACGGCGGGGAGCACAAGCCGCCGCACACGCCGGGCAAGCCGGGGGAGCACCAGCCCCCGTGCGACGACGACCACGGTCACAAGCCGCCAGCCGGTCACCACCCCGGTGACCACAAGCCGCCGGCCGAGCACACGCCCGGCGACCACAAGCCGGGCGACCACGGTCCGGCCCAGCACCCGGCCGGTCACAAGCCGGCCGACGTGCACCCGGCGCACCTCACCCCGGCCGCCCACCCGGCCGCCGCGGTGAAGCCCGCGCGCCAGGAGGCCGGCGTCCTCGACGTCGCCGCCGCCCCGGTGACCAAGGCCGCCCAGCTCGCGCACACCGGCGCGGGCCAGCTCGGAATGGCCGGTGCAGCCAGCGCCGGTCTGCTGCTCGGCGGCGCGGTGCTCTACCGCCGCGCGCGCTCCGCGCAGAACTGATCCGGGCACACAGCGCTGACTGCGTCAGCACGGAGCGGGCCCCGCGGCTGCGGGGCCCGCTCCGTTCGTGCTGTCACCAGGTCGCGCGCAACTGGCGGATGATCCGACGGCGCAGCCGCACCTTGCGGCTGCCGTCGGGATTGAGACGCAGTCGGTCCAACTCCCAGTGTCCGTACTCGGCGTGGTCGGTCAGCAAGCGCGTGGTCGCCCCTCGGGAGACACCCCTCGGCACATACACATCGCAGAATTCGTATTCCGGCATCGCATCTATTGTGCGGGAACCGGCCCGGTGCGGATAGCGTCTGCACTATGTCTGATGCTGCGCAGCCATCCGCTGCCGAGGTACGCGCCGCCGCCGAGGCGGTCAAAGCCGCGCTGGACCGTCACCTCGACGCCGTCGAACGCCGGTCGGGGGAGGACGACCCGGCCGTCTACGCCGCGTTCAACGAGCTGGCCGCGACAGCCGAGGCGTACGACGAGCTGCTCTACGACGTCTATGACGAGGTCACGCCCTTCGAGATCCCGGGCGACGACACCCTGCCGGCCTATGCCGGGCCGGAGGAGCCGAGCGCGCTGAGCGTCCTGATCCGCCGCGACTACGCCGTGGTCGAGCCCCCGCGGCTGCTCGCCCAGGCGCAGCGGGTCGCCGACCTGGATCCCGACGCCGACCCGGACACGGGCGCCCCCGGCAGCACGGCGGGCGTCGTCGGCAGCAGTGTGCACGCCGCTCTCGGCGTGCTGTTCGGCGAGTACGAACCGGACGAGATCGCCTCGCGGCACAAGGAGTTCGGCCTGGAGGAAGGCGACTCCACGCTCTGGGTCGCCGCGGCCGACCGCCCCGCCGAACCGGGGGACTGGCTGGCCGCCCCCTTCGACCAGGCGGACCCCCAGCGGGTCATCTGCCGCTTCGACGTCAGCGCCGTCTTCGACGAGGAGACGGACCCGGACGAGGACGGCCTGGACGACGACACCTTCGACGAGGAGGACGGGGCCGTACGGGGCGGCGGGGGGAGCACCCCCGGGCGCTGACCCACGGACACCCACGGGTGCCGTACGGGGCCGGTGTGCCGGCCCCGTACGGCACGTCGGTCAGCCGGACTGGTGCTGGGCCCGCAGCAGGGACTTCAGCCGCGTCGTCCGCTCCTTCGCCGGGACCTCGGCCACCGCGCGCGGCAGTGCCTGGTCGACCCCCTGAACGACCGACAGATGGCGCTCCGCCCTGCCGAAGGCCGTATAGACCCACGAACGCGTCAGCGTCCGCGCGGCGTCGCCCGGCAGCACGACCACGGCCGCGGGCCAGCGCATACCGGCCGCCTGGTGGGCCGTGACGGCCCAGCCGTGCCGCACGGCCCGGCCGACGAGCTCCTTCGGCACGACCACGGGCGTGCCCGCGCAGTCCAGACGCAGCCCTTCCGCGTCCGCGGAGACCACCGTGCCGGGGACCATGCGGCCGGGTGCCGGGACGTACGCCACCCGGTCGCCCGGGTCGAAGCCGCCGAACCGGCCGGGGCCGGGGTTGAGCCGCTCCTTCAGCGCCGCGTTGAGCGCGCGCGTGCCGGCGGGGCCGCCGTGGCCCGGGGTGATGACCTGGGTCTGCTCGGCGGGCACGCCGATCGCCCGGGGGACGGAGTCCGCGACGAGCTGGACCGTGCGGTGCACGGCCTCGCCCGGACCCCGGACCGGGACGATCACGACCTCCTTGCCGGGGGCGTCCACCTTGGTCAACTCGCCGACGCCGATGCCCGACACGAGCTCGCCGAGCGGGCCGGGGTCCGGGGTGCGCGAGACGACGGCGGGGCAGGCGTGGGCGGCCACCACATCGGCGAACACCCGGCCAGGACCGGCCGACCACAGCACGCCCGGGTCGCCGCTCAGCACCAGCCGGGTGCCGTCCGCCAGGGACTCCACGAGCACGGCGGCCGCCTCGACGTCGAGTTGCGGGGCGTCCAGGACGGCGAGCACGTCGAGGGCGAGCGAGCCGTCGGCGTCGCGCCCGGGGCCCTCCAGGCCGGACAGCAGGCCGGTGAGGGTCACGGCTCCGGTGCCGCCGAGGACCTCCGCCTGCCGGCCGTCCTCGGCGTGCACGGCCACCCACGCGCGCAGCCCGACGGCGCGCGCCGCGCCGACCAGCGCGGCCACCTCGGCACGCGAGGCCTCCCCGCCGCTGTGCGTCACCAGCCCGGCTCCGGCGACGGCCTGGATCAACTCCTTGGCCGAAGCGGGCGCCGAGGCGGCCGTGGCCGCCTCGGCGAGCGCTTCCCAAGGGCTGGCGGCGCTTGCCCGGTTGCCGTTGTGAGCCTTGCTTGCGGCGCTTGTCCGGCTGTCGCCGTGGTCTTGGCCTGCGATGCCTGTCCGGTTGCCGTCGTGGGCCTCGCCTTCGGCGCCCGCTCCGCCATCGGTCGTTTCGTCAGCCGTCGGGGTGGCGTCGGCCTTGCCTGCGGCGCTTGCACGGCTGTCGCCGTGGGCCTCACTTTCGGCGCCTGCCTCGCCACCGGTCGTTTCGCCAGCGGTCGGGGTGGCGTCGGCCTTGCCTTCCGCTCCGGCAGCGCCGCTGCCTTGCTTGGCTCCAGTCCTGCTGCGCCCGGTGGTGCCGTCGTTGGCGTCGGTCTCGTTTCCGGCCGCGCCGTCGTGCGCAGCGCTGCCGTCGGCTTCGGTTCCGGGGCTACTGGCCGTGTCGCCCCCGGCTTGTGCTTCGGCCGGGCTGCTATCGGCGGCTTCGCTGTCATCGGCCGTTTCGGCCTCGGCCGTCGCTTCGGCCGTGCCGTTGCCCGCCCCTGCCTCGGCAGTGCCGTTGGTTGCCGTGGCGCCGTCGTCCTCAGCTTCGGCCGCGCTGCCGCCGGCTGTGCCGTTGTCGGCTTCCGTTCCGGCCGTGCTGCCGTCTGTCGCGTCGGCCTCGGCCGTGCCGTCGGTCGCTACGGCGCTGTCGCCCTCGGCTCCTGTCGAGCTGCCAGCGGCCGTGCCGTCGTCCGCTCGCGCTTCGGCCGCGCTGCCGTTCGCCGTATCGCCGTCGCCTTCGGCTCCTGCCGGGCTACCAGCGGCCGTGCCGCCCTCTGTCGCGTCGGTCTCGGCCTTCGCCCCGGTCGTGCCGTCATCCGCCGTGTCGTCGGCGGGCCCCGTCTCCTCCGTGCCAGAACGTGCGTTGAGGGTGCTGATCAGCCGGGCCAGGCCGTCGGCCAGGCTCTCCTCCGCCATCGCGTAGCGGTCCAGGCCCAGGAGCAGGCGGACCGGAGTCTCCGGTTCCTCGCCGTCCTCCGTGGCCCGTGCGCCCCGGCCGCCGGCGGCCGGGGACTCCAGCGCTTCTTGGAACACCAGCACCGCGCCCTCGGCGATGGCGCTCTGCAGCGCCTCGTCCGGGTCGGGGACCGCGTGCTGGGCGAGGGCCTCGCGCAGGGCCGGAGCCTCCAGAACGGTGTGCCCTTCGAGCGCGGCGCGCTCCAGCAGCCAGCCGGTCAGGGCGGCGGCACGGCGCTCGTCGCCGGGTCCGCACTCCGGGCCCAGCAGCGCCCGCGCGAAACCGTCGGCCTGCTCGGGGCGTACGCCCGGCACGGCCAGCAGCTGCCAGGGGTCGTCCCGAAGGAGCGCGCCTGCCTGCTCGCCCAGCGTCTCGACCGCCCGCACGGCGAGCTGCTCCGGGGCGCCCCCGGCGGCGAGCACCTCCCGTACGCCGCCGAGCCCCTCGGCCAGGGCCGCGTCCGACAGCGGGCGGCGCGGGGCGGCGACGGCGGGCCGGGCCACGACGGGGCCCGCCGCGGACGCGTCCGTGCGCGGGGCGGAGGGCTTGCGGGCCGCGGGGGCCGGACGGCTCGGCTCGTTGAAATACGAGGCGGCCGACCGCTCGCCGCTCTCCACGGCCCGCACGGCGGCGGCCAGCGCCTCGGCCACGGCCGACCGCTTCCCGGACCCGGCGGGGTCCTGGGCGGCGGCGTCCGGCGCGCTGCCCGCGCCCGCCGGCTCCGCTCCCTGTCCCGCGTCAGCCGAAACCTCCTCAGCCGAAACCTCCTCAGCCGAAACCTCCTCAGCCGAAACCTCCTCAGCCGAAACCACCTCAGCCGAAACCTCCTCAGCCGGGACCGCGTCCGCCGGGACCGCGTCAGGTGACGGTGCGCCACGGGACCCCAGGGGCTCGTCGTCCCCCTGGGGGGTCGGCGAGGCGGGGCGGCGGTCGGTGCTCACAGGGTGCTCCAGTCCTGATCGGGGTAGCGGTGCACAGGGGCCGACACATCGTCGAGCGCCTGGCAGATCTCGTCCGGAAGCGTAAGGGCTTCCACTGACAATGCCGCTCTGAGCTGCTGCTCGTTGCGCGCGCCGACGATCGGGGCGACCACTCCGGGCCGGTCGCGCACCCAGGCCAGGGCCACCTTCAGGGGCGTCGTGGCGAGCCCGTCCGCCGCCGTGGCGACGGCGTCGACAACGCGGCCGGCGGGCTCGTCGAGATACGGGGCGACGAAGCGGGCCAGGTGCTCGGACGCGCCCCGGGAGTCGGCCGGGGTCGCGTGGCGGTACTTGCCCGTGAGCACGCCGCGGCCGAGCGGCGAGGACGGCAGGATCCCGATGCCCAGGTCGAGCGCGGCGGGCAGCACCTCGCGCTCGATGCCCCGCTGGAGCAGCGAATACTCCATCTGCGTGCTGGCCAGCCGGGTCCGCACGCCGGGCGCGGCCAGCTGCCAGGTGGCCGCCTTGGCGAGCTGCCAGCCGCAGAAGTTGGAGACGCCGGCGTAGCGGGCGCGGCCGCTGCTGACGGCCATGTCGAGCGCCTGGAGGGTCTCCTCGACCGGGGTGTGCGGGTCGAAGGCGTGGATCTGCCACAGGTCGACGTAATCCGTGCCGAGCCGCTCCAAGGAGGCGTCGAGCGCGGCGAGCAGATGGCCCCGCGAGCCGTCGAACCGCCGGTCGGCGTCGAGGACGCTGCCGGACTTGGTCGCGATGACCAGGTCGCGGCGCGGCACCAGATCCTCCATCAGCCGGCCGAGCAGATACTCGGCGCCGCCGTCCGCGTAGACGTCGGCGGTGTCGACGAGCGTGCCGCCCGCCTCCCAGAACGTCTTGAGCTGATCGGCGGCGTCCGGCTCGCCGGTGTCCCGCCCCCAGGTGAGCGTGCCCAGCCCGATCCGGGATACCCGCAGGCCCGTGCGGCCCAGATGCCTTTGCTCCATGAACGCTGAGATTACTGGCCGTGGCGCACCCCGTGTCCGCCTGTGGACAACTCCCGGCGGCGGCCTGTGGACAACTCGCCGATGACGTACCCCTGGTCGGCGCGCTACGCTCCCCGGAACAGCGACGTTACTGATGGGTAAGGGGACCGGTTATGAGTCGTATGAGGCTCGGGATCAACCTCGGCTACTGGGGAGCCGGGATGGACGCCGACAACCTCGAGGTCGCCCGTGAGGCCGACCGCCTCGGTTACGCGGTCTGCTGGGCCGCCGAGGCGTACGGCTCCGACGCGCCCACCGTCCTGTCCTGGGTCGCGGCGCAGACCGAGCGGATCGACATCGGCTCGGCGATCTTCCAGATCCCGGCCCGTACGCCCACGATGACCGCGATGACCGCGGCCACCCTCGACTCGCTCTCCGGCGGCCGTTTCCGGCTCGGTCTCGGCGTGTCCGGCCCGCAGGTCTCCGAGGGCTGGTACGGCGTGAAGTTCGACAAGCCGCTCGCCAGGACCCGTGAGTACGTCGACATCGTCCGCAAGGCCATGTCCCGCGAGCGCGTCACCCACGACGGTGAGCACTGGACGCTCCCGCTCCCCGGCGGCCCCGGCAAGCCGATCAAGCTGACCGTCCACCCCGTGCGCGAGCGCATCCCGCTCTACATCGCCGCCATCGGCCCCAAGAACCTCGAACAGACCGGTGAGATCGCCGACGGCGCCCTCGTCGTCTTCTTCGCGCCCGAGCACGCCGAGGAGACCACCCTGGGCGCCCTTCGCGCGGGCCGCGCCAGGATCGGCAAGGACCTCGACGGCTTCGACCTGGCCCCGACCGTCCCGATGGCCGTGGGCGACGACGTCAACGCCCTGGCCGACCTCTTCCGCCCCTACACCGCCCTCTATGTCGGCGGCATGGGCAGCGCCAAGCAGAACTTCTACAACAAGCTGGCCCAGCGCATGGGTTACGAGAAGGCCGCCGCCGAGATCCAGGAGAAGTACCTCTCCGGGGACAAGCAGGGCGCCGCCGCGGCCGTCCCGCGCGAGCTGATCGACTCCACCACCCTGCTCGGGCCCGTGGACCGCGTCGCCGACCGGATGCAGGCGTACGCCGACGCCGGGGTGACCACCCTGTCGCTGGCTCCCGCGGGCTTCACCCTGGACGAGCGGATCGCGAGCCTGCGCGCGGGCGTCACGGCCCTGGAGCGGGCCGGGCTGGCGTAGCGGGGGATCCGGCGGATCGGAGCTGCGGCCGTGGTGGGGGCTCGGGGTGTCTTCCCCGCCACGGCCGGTACAGAGCACAACGCCCGTACGGCCGAGGGGTTACGCCTCACAGCGAGCTTTGCCGCACCTTCGACACGCCGCAGCTCCCGCTTCGAAGCCCCCCTGCAAAGCCCCCGCCTCAGAGCCACCCGCGCCGCTTGAAGTAGCGGTGCAGCCAGAAGACCAGACCGGCCATCAGCACGACCGCCGCCGGGTACCCCCAGGGCTGCCGCAGCTCCGGCATGTCGTGGAAGTTCATGCCGTAGATGCCGGCGATCATCGTCGGGACCGCCGCCATCGCCGCCCACGCGGAGATCTTGCGCATGTCGTCGTTCTGCTGGACGCCCACCTGTGCCAGGTGCGCGGACAGTATGTCCGTCAGCAGCCGGTCCAGGCCGTCCACGTACTCGTTCGCCCGCGTGAGGTGGTCGCTCACGTCGCGGAAGAACGGACGCGAAGGCTCCGGCACGAAGGGCACGCCCGCCCCCGTCAGCCGTGACATCGGCTCCGCCAGCGGCCCCGACGCCCGCCGGAACTCCATGACCTGGCGCTTGAACGAGTAGATCCGCGACGCCGTGTTCTTGGAGTCGCCGCCCACCGGGGCGAAGACCTCCGTCTCCAGCTCCTCCAGGTCCGCCTGGAGCTCGGTCGCCACCTCGATGTACTGGTCCACGATCGCGTCGCTCACCGCGTACAGCACCGCCGCGGGCCCGTGCCGGAGCACTTCGGGCTCCTGCTCCAGCCGGTGGCGCACCTCGGCCAGGGGACTGCCCTCGCCGTGCCGCACGGTCACCACGAACGAGTCGCCGAGGAAGAGCATCAGCTCGCTGGTGGTGACGGTGTCGGCGTCGTCGTCGTAGGTGACGGGCTTGAGCACGACGAACAGGGAGTCCTCGTAGACCTCCAGCTTCGGCCGCTGATGGGCCTTCAAGGCGTCCTCGACGGCCAGCGGGTGCAGCCCGAACTCGCTGGTCACCAGCTCGAACTCCTTCTCCGTGGGCTCGTGCAGCCCGATCCAGAGGAAGGAGTGGCCCTCCGCCCGCGCCTCGTCGAGGGCATCGGAGAAGTCGGCGGGCCCCTCGGTGCGGCGTCCGTCACGGTAAATAGCGCAGTCCACGATCACGCGTGCATTGTGCCGTTGTCCGGGGGACCCGGGCCACGGGGGTGGTGCGGGGCGGTCGTCGTCCGCACCACCGCTGCGCGGCGGTGTCCTCAAACTCCCCCAGCTACCGCTGGGAGGTGCCCCCACGGGCTGATCTGGCTGATGTGGGTGCGCAATTCAGCCCGTCCGGCGTTCGAGGACATACCCGAAGGGCGCCCCCGCCGCTGGGGGCACCCCCGGACGGAGTCTGGGGGGAGGCAGACGGCCCGCGGACTGGCAACCACCCGCAGCCCACCGCCTAAGGTGGCCGCATGCCCACGCTGATCCTGCTCCGGCACGGCCGGTCCACCGCCAACACCGGCGGAGTCCTCGCGGGGTGGACCCCCGGCGTCGCCCTGGACGAGCGCGGCGCCGCCCAGGCCGCCGCCCTCCCCGCCCGGCTCGCGCAGCTCCCGCTCGCCGCCGCCGTCACCAGCCCGCTCCAGCGCTGCCAGGAGACCCTCGCACCGCTGCTCGCCGCCCGGCCCACGCTGCCCGTGCACACCGACGACCGGATCGGCGAGTGCCACTACGGCGACTGGTCCGGCCGCAAGATCGCCGAACTCACCGAGGAACCCCTCTGGGAGGTCGTCCAGCGGCACCCCTCCGCCGCCGCCTTCCCCGGTGGCGAGTCCGTACGCGCCATGCAGGCACGCGCACTCGACGCCGTGCGGGAGTGGAACGCCCGGATCGAGGAGGAGCACGGCCCCGAGGCCGTCTACCTCATGTGCTCGCACGGCGACATCATCAAGTCCCTCGTCGCCGACGCCCTCGGCACCCATCTCGACCTCTTCCAGCGGATCGCCGTCGACCCCTGCTCGGTCACGGCCATCCGCTACACCCGGCTGCGCCCCTTCCTGGTGCGCCTCGGCGACACCGGCGACCTGCGCGGCCTCGCCCCGGCCGAGGAGGCGCCCGCCGTGCCCGGCGCCGACGGCGTCGTGGGGGGCGGGGCGGGAGCACCGTGATCGTCGTGCGCAGTAGGGTGGTGGCGCGGCCCCGGCCGCCGCTCCACCCGTGATCAGCACACGGAAGGCCGGCCCCCCCGCCGTTCCGCCGGTCACCTTCAGACCACCAGCCGACCACCCGAACCAAAGGGAGCAGGACGTTGTCCCGTCAGGTGTTCCTCTATGACCCGCCGGACCGTTTCGTCGCCGGCACGGTCGGGCTGCCGGGCCGCCGCACTTTCTTCCTCCAGGCCACCGCGGCCGGCCGGACCACCAGCGTCGCCCTGGAGAAGGCGCAGGTGGAGGCGCTCGCCGAGCGCATCGACGAACTGCTGGACGAGGTCGTCCGGCGCACCGGCGGCAATGCCCCGGTGCCCGCGGTGGCCCCCACCGAGCTCGGTGACACCGCGCCGCTGGAGACCCCCGTCGAGGAGGAGTTCCGGGTCGGCACCATGGCCCTGGCCTGGGACGGCGAGGGCCAGCGGATGATCGTGGAGGCCCAAGCGCTCGTCGAGCTGGACGCGGACACCGACGAGGACCTGGCCGAGGCCGAGGAGCGGCTGCTCCAGGACGAGGCGAACGGCCCGCCCATGCTGCGCGTACGGCTCACCGGCACCATGGCCCGCGCGTTCGCCAAGCGCGCCCTGGAGGTCGTCAACGCCGGCCGCCCGCCCTGCCCCCTGTGCAGCCTGCCGCTCGACCCGGAGGGACACGTATGTCCGCGCCAGAACGGATACCGCCGCGGAGCGTGACCCCGCACGAGCTGCTCAGCCTGGGCGAGCTCACGGTGCGCGGCCGGGTCCGCGAGGCGTCCAACGCCGTCCTCTACTGCACGGTCGAGTACGAGGGCGTCAGCGCCGCCTGTGTCTACAAACCGGTCGCCGGGGAGCGCCCCCTGTGGGACTTCCCCGACGGCACGCTCGCCCAGCGCGAGGTGGCGGCGTACGAGCTCTCCGAGGCCATGGGGTGGGGGCTCGTCCCGCCCACGGTGCTGCGCGACGGCCCGTACGGCGAGGGCATGTGCCAGCTGTGGGTCGAGGCGTCCGAGGACGAGGCCGCCGGCCGGCTCCTCGCCCTCGTCGACGGCGAGGAGCCCGGCCAGGGCTGGAAGGCCGTGGGCTTCGCCGACGTGGGGGAGGAGCGCACCGCGCTGCTCGTGCACGCCGACGACGAACGGCTGCGCCGCCTCGCCGTGCTCGACGCGGTGATCAACAACGGTGACCGCAAGGGCGGCCACCTGCTGCCCGCCGCCGACGGCCGGCTCTACGCCATCGACCACGGCGTGACCTTCAACGCCGACGACAAGCTGCGCACGCTGCTGTGGGGCTGGGCGGGCGAGCCGCTGCCCGAGGAGGCGATCGAGGCGCTGCGGCGACTTTCGGCCGATCTGGCTGACGGAAGCCGGTTGGCTGGGCGCTTGGCCGAGCTGATCACTTCCGCCGAGATCGATGCTCTGCGTGAGCGGGTCGCCGATCTGCTGCGGACGGGACGTCATCGGGAGCCGAGCGGGCAGTGGCCGGCGATCCCGTGGCCGCCGGTTTGACGCCTGGCGGCGGGCTTTGTTCCCCACCCCGCCCCTTCCCGAAACTGGGGCTCGTGCCCCAGCCCCCCGGCTGCGGGTCCGTTGCCGCCTGCGGCGGGAGCGCCCTGCGGGCGCGTCCTCAAACGCCGGACGGGCTGACTTGTGCGGACCGTAGCCCGCATACCCAGCCCGTTGGGGGCACCTCCCAGCGGTAGCTGGGGGAGTTTGAGGACACCGCGCGAAGCGCGGTCAGGGGGTCTGGGGGCGCAGCCGCAGACAACAGGCCCGCGCTCACCCGAAAGCACAGCGCAGCGTCGTGGCACAAGACAGATGATTCGGCCAACAGCCGGATCCGGTTCGTATCCGGAACGTGCGTCCGGTTACGCTCATGTCATGTATGCCTGGCCCGCTTCTGAGGTTCCCGCCCTGCCTGGCAGTGGCCGCGACCTCCGGATCCACGACACCGCGACCGGTGGACGGGTGACCCTCGTCCCCGGCCCCGTCGCCCGTATCTATGTGTGCGGCATCACGCCGTACGACGCGACCCACATGGGTCACGCGGCGACCTACAACGCGTTCGACCTCGTGCAGCGCGTGTGGCTCGACACCAAGCGGCAGGTTCACTACGTCCAGAACGTCACCGACATCGACGACCCGCTGCTGGAGCGGGCCGTGCGTGACGGTGAGGACTGGACCGCACTCGCCGAGCGTGAGACCGCACTCTTCCGCGAGGACATGACCGCCCTGCGGATGCTCCCGCCCCGGCACTACGTCGGCGCCGTGGAGTCGATACCGAAGATCGTCCCCCTGGTGGAGCGGCTGCGCGACGCCGGTGCCGCCTATGAACTCGAGGGCGACACCTACTTCTCCGTCGCCGCCGACCCCGCCTTCGGCAGTGTCTCCGGCCTCGACGCCGAGGCGATGCGGCTGCTGTCCGCCGAGCGCGGCGGCGACCCGGAGCGCCCCGGCAAGAAGAACCCCCTCGACCCGATGCTGTGGATGGCCGCCCGTCCGGGCGAGCCCAGCTGGGACGGGGCCTCCCTCGGCCCCGGCCGCCCCGGCTGGCACATCGAGTGCGTCGCCATCGCCCTCGACCACCTCGGCATGGGCTTCGACCTCCAAGGCGGCGGCTCCGACCTGGTCTTCCCGCACCACGAGATGGGCGCCTCGCACGCCCAGGCGCTGACCGGCGAGCACCCCTACGCCCAGGCGTACGCCCACGCCGGCATGGTCGCCCTCGACGGCCAGAAGATGTCCAAGTCCCGGGGCAACCTCGTCTTCGTCTCCGCGCTGCGCCGCGAGGGAGTCGACCCGGCCGCGATCCGGCTGGCCCTGCTGTCCCACCACTACCGCGCCGACTGGGAGTGGACCGACGCCGTCCTGACCGAGGCGCTGGAGCGGCTCGCCCGCTGGCGCGCGGCCGTCTCGCGCCCCGACGGGCCGTCGGCCGACGCCCTGGTGGAGGAGGTCCGCGAAGCCCTCGCGGACGACCTCGACGCTCCGCGCGCCCTCGCCGCCATCGACGCCTGGGCCGCGGCCCAGGCCACCGACGGCGGCACGGACGAGGGAGCACCGGGCCTGGTGTCCCGCGTGGCGGACGCGCTGCTGGGCGTGGCGCTCTAGCCGTCCCCGGCGGATCCTGGTTCCGCGGGTGGTGTCGTCACGACACCACCCGCGGACTCACCCCGCGGCCGCGCCCACGTGCGGTTCCGCCAGCTCCTGGTACGCGCTCGCGATGTCCTCGGCGAGCAGCGCCGTGATCTCCTCGCGGGTCGGCGTGCGGCCTTCCTCCAGGACGGCCGCGACCCGCAGGTCCCGTACGGCGGCGGCCTTCTGGCAGAGTTCGCGGGCGAAGCGACCGTTGCCGAGCTTCTCGCCGAGTTCCTGGTCGAGTGCCTCGGTGAAGCACCCGGCGAGGGCGGCCCTGGCGGCCGGGCCCACCGTGTCGCCCTGCTGGCCGAGCAGGGACTCGGCTATGAGCAGCAGTTCCTCCGCGGAGTACGAGGGGAAGTCCACCCGGGTCGTGAAGCGCGAGGCCAGACCGGGGTTGGTGCTGAGGAGTTCGGCCATCTCCTTGCGGTAGCCCGCGAGGACCACCACGAGCCGGTCCCGGTCGTCCTCCGCCCGCTTCAGCAGCACCTGCACGGCCTCGGCGCCGAACGCGTCGCCACCGTTGTACCCGCTGTCGTTGGCCAAGGCGTACGCCTCGTCGACGAACAGCACGCCGTCCATGGCCGAATCGATCGCCTCGGTCGTCTTGATGGCGGTAGACCCGAGGTACTGGCCGACCAGATCGACACGCTGCGCCTCGATGACGTGCCCGCTCCGGAGCAGGCCCAGTCCGGCGAAGACCTTCCCGATGATCCGGGCGACGGTGGTCTTGCCGGTGCCGGGCGGACCGGCGAACACGAAGTGCCGGGGGCGCGCCGCGGCCGGCAGCCCCTGCTCCTCGCGCAGGGCCACCATGCGCAACTGCGCGATGAGCGTACGGACCTGATGCTTGACCGGCTCCAGGCCGATCATGGCGTCCAGCGCCTGCTGCGCCTCCGTGAGGAGCGCCGCGCGCGCTTCGTCCGACAGGGGGGCGGCGGGTGAGGCGGGCTTCGTGGCCGGAGACGTGCCTTCCGCTGCGTCCTCTCCCTCGCCTCCCTCGCCGAGCAGCTCCTGGATCACCTCCGCCACGTCGGCGAGGTCCGGCTCCAGGCGGTGCGCGTGCTGATAGTGCCTCAGCGCCGCGTCCGGATTCCCGAGCCCTTCGCACGCCGCCCCGCGGTAGTACGACACCTCGGCCTCGAACAGGCCGCCGGGATCCATGTGCCGGGGCATCGGCGCCAGGATCCGCAGGGTCTCGTGGAATTCCGCGCGGTCGAGGTGGGCCGCGCCGACGTAGAGGTCCGCCTCCTCGGCGATCATCCCGTCCTCCTCGACGGCACGCGCCGACGTCAGCACCCCGGGTCCGTCGCCGGTGCCATGGCCGAGGCGGGCGCGCAGCAACCGGACCTCGTCGTTCTCGTAGGGCGGCCGGGACAGCGCCTCCGCCGCCCGCTCGTACTCCTCGTCCGTCACCAGCTGGGCCACGGTCGCGAACCACAGGTCGTCCGCGATCACGAGCTCCGCCTGGACGTATACGCCGAGGGCGTACCACGACGTCAGCGGCAGGCCGTGCTTCTGCCGCAGGGCGCCGAAGGTGGCCACGTGCTCGTTCATGGCCGCGAGGGCCTCCTCCTGCCGGTGGCCCGTGGCGTGCAGGCCCAGCCAGGCGTCGGCGGCGGTGGGGTCGTGCAGCACGGCCTCCTCGAACAGCGCGGCGGCGCCGTCGGGATCGTCCTTCCGCAGCAGCGCCACCCCCTGCTTCCAGGCGCGTTCCGCCTTCTTCGCGGAACGGTGGGCCTCGAAGGCTCCCAGCACAGCTTCTCCCTACTCGCGCGCGGCCCGGCCGATCGGGCAGCCGGCCAGGCACTGATCATCCCAGGGCCGTGAGCGGGGACGAAGTCTGGCCCGGCCCCTCAGGCCGGTCCGAACCAGCGGGTGAGCGCGGCCCGCGGCACGTCCCCCTCCGCCGGGCCCGCCCAGCAGACGTGGCCGTCCGGACGGACGAGAAGGGCCTCCCGGCCCTTGGGGCCTCCGGTGTCGACGCGGTCCTGCCACGGTCCGGCCGTGCCGCCGCCCAGCAGGAGCCCCCGCCCGTGCGGGAGCTCGACGTCCGGCAGCCGTGCCCCGAGCAGGGGGTGCGCGGGTGCGTCCGGCATCTCGTAGCGGATGTCCAGGCCGGAGATCATGCCGGCGACGCGCCGGTTCCCGTCGGGCGTCGCGAGGACGTCCGACACGATGCCCCGCAGGGCGAGCACGTCGTCGTCCGGGATCAACAGCACGCCCTGCGCCCGGGTGTTGCGCAGCACCGCCGCCCCCACCGGGTGCCGCTCCGAGTGGTACGTCTCCAACAGGCCTTCGGAGGCGCGCCCCTCGACCTGGGCGGCGAGCTTCCAGCCGAGGTTGAAGGCGTCCTGCACGCCCAGGTTCAGGCCCTGTCCGCCGGCGGGGAAGTGGATGTGCGCGGCGTCCCCGGCGAGCAGCACCCGGCCGTTCACATAGCGCTCCGCCTGCCGGGAGGCGTCGGTGAACCGGGACGCCCAGCGGACCTCGCGCAGTTCGGGACGGATGCCGCGTACGGGGCGCAGCGCCGCCCGGACCTCGTCCTCGGTGACGGGCGCGTCCCGGCCGAGCCCCTGCTGTTCCGGGCCGCCGAAGAGGAGGCGGAACACCCCGTCCCCGAGCGGGACGAGGAACGGCTCGGCGTCCGGGCCGTGTTCGAAGGTCGGGAGCCGCCACGTGGTGGGCAGCGCGCTGTCGTCGGCGAGCACCACGTCCGCGACGACCATGGAGAGCCGGCCGTCCCGCCCGGGGAAGCCGACGCCGAGCCGCTTGCGCACCTGGCTGCGCCCGCCGTCGGCGCCCACCAGATACGCGGCCCGCAGTGTGTGGGTGCCGCGCGGCCCCGCGACGGTGGCCGTGACCCCGTCGGCGTCCTGGGTGAAGCCGGTCAGCTCGTGGCCGCGCAGCACCGGGACGCCGTACGCGGCGAGCCGGTCCTCCAGGAACTCCTCGACACGGGCCTGGGGGATGCCCACTTGATGGGGGAAGCGGGTGTCGAAGACGGTGTAGTCCAGCGGCAGCCCGGCGAAGTGCCCGGCCGGCAGGGTGGTGACGGCCCGGTCGAGGACCGGCTCCAGCCAGCCGCGCATCCGGAGCAGCTCGGCGGTGCGTGGCTGGAGGTTCAGCGCCTTGGACTGCCCGGTGCGTTCGGGAAGCTTCTCCAGTACGACGGCGCGCACGCCCGCCAGGCCCAGCTCATTGGCGAGCGTCAGCCCCGTGGGGCCCGCGCCGACGACGATGACGTCGGTGTCCACCGCCGCTCAGACCTTCAGCCCGGAGCGGGTGACGAACCGGTTGTGGAAGACCAGCAGCCCCGCCAGCACGACCAGCCACTGCGCCGTGCTCACGCCGGGGACGAGGTCGAGGGGCAGCGTGTAGGCGAGCACCACCCGTACGCCCGCGTCCAGTGTGAGGACCGCGCCCCACACCGCGGTGATCAGCCGGATGTCGTGGCGGAACCGCGGCTGGGTGTCCCAGCGGGACTCCCACGCGCGCCACCCCTCCTCGCCGACCTTGGCGAGCACGACCGAGCGGGCCGCCGTCATCATGAAGGGCCGCCGGGTCGCCAGCGTGCCGAGCACCCAGAAGCCGATCAGGGCGTTGAGCCAGCTGTCCCGTACGAGCAGCACCCGCGGGTCACCGGTCACCAGCGACATCAGCGCGCCGACGACCATGAGCAGGAGCGTGAAGACCGGCATCATCTCGACCTTGCGGCGCTTGACGATCCCGTACACGAGCCACGGCAGCGCCAGCACGCTGCCCACCGCCAGCGCCGTCCACTGGCCGACGCCCGCGGCCCGCAGGCCGTAGTAGCCGCCCAGGGGCAGGGCCAGTTCGAAGAACAGCTGCTGCACGACGAGTTTGCGCAGCGCGGCCGACTTCTCCTTCGCCGACCTCGCCGCCTCGGCCGACGGCGCTGTCCGTTCCGTCGTGCCCGTCTCTTCCGGAGTCATGATCATCGTCAGTCCGCCTTCCGGGTCGCGCGGTCGAAGAGGTCCGCCAGCTCACGGCCGCAGACGTCGGGGTCGAGGCCGGGGTCCTTGGCGGCGCGGGTCACCAGGGCGTCGATGGCCCCGCGGATCGCCGTGACCATCACCCGCGGGTCGAACTCCCCGAACTCACCGGCCTCCTGGGCCTCCCGCATGCGCTGCACCAGGAAGTCGAAGACCGCCTCCTGTGAAGCGGTGAACTCGCGCAGCGACGGGTCCTCGCCCCGGGCGCCGGAGAGCACTTCCACCACGGCCGGGAGGTGGTCGGGGAACTCCTTGAGCAGCGCGATGTTCGACTCGATGTGCGCCCGCAGCCGGCCCGGCGCCGTCGTCTGCGCCTCGATCCTCGGCCGCATGTACGCGTCCCCGACGCGCAGCACCTCGGCCACGACCTCGCGCATCAGGTCGTCCTTGCCGGAGAAGTGGTACGAGATCATTCCGGTGCTGCTCAGCCCGGCCCGCTCGGCGATCCTCGTGAACGACGCCTTCGCGTAGCCGACTTCGGCGATGACCTCGATCGCCGCCCCGACGATCTGCGCCCTGCGGGCCGTTTCGGTGAACGTCCGGGAGGGCTTCCCCGCGGATTCCTGCTTGAGAGAGCCAGTGTTTGCTTCCATGAGCAAGACAGTAGAGAGTCTTGCTTGGCTGTGCAAGAGATTGTCCGAATGAGCAAGGCTCCCTTCCGCTTCCGGCCCCGGACGGACGGGACGGGCTCCTGCCAGGTGCGCAAGAGCCCGTCCTGGTCAAGCCGTTCGCCGGAGTCAGCTCCTGCCGATGGCACTCGCTCCCCGCAGCGCCACCGTGAACGCCCGGTCCGTCGACAGCGCGGCCGTCCTCACGTGCACGACGCCGCCGCGGTCGGACGCGTCGTACCACCAGCCCGCACCCGGGCCGCCCGCGCCGGACAGCCGGGGCAGTGCGCGGCCGTCCAGCGTCACCGACCTCGGGGCCGTGCCGCTGTGCACCGTGAACTCGTACGGCCGGGCCGCCTGCTTGCCGCGGAAGTCACCCTTGGACGCGCCGACGTCCAGCGTCACCGTGCCCCGCCCCTCGCGCGGCGCGTGGACCGTCAGCTTCTGCTGGGCGTACGCGCCCGCGCGGTGGGCCCGGGTGACGCCGTCGTCCTCGTAGAGCGTGAACGACGACCGGCCCTGCGGATAGACGTCCCAGGCGAGCGGTGACGACGGCGTGCGGTCCTCGTACGACCGGATCCCCGGCCACATCGGGACGCTCGCCCCCGCCTTGACGAACAGCGGCAGGGTGTCGAGCGGCGCGTGGTACCCGTCCAGCGTCCGCGGGCCCTGGTAGGTGCGGCCCGTCCAGTAGTCGGTCCAGGTGCCCTTGGGCAGATAGATGCCGTTACGGACCTCGGTGTCCTCGTAGACCGGTGCCACGAGGAAGTCCTGGCCCGACAGGAACTCGTACTTGGCGGCGTCGGACGCCGCCTTGGGGTCGTCCGGGTACTCCAGCGCCAGCGGCCGCACCGGGCCGACGCCGGTGCGGTGCGCCTCCGCCGCGTAGGAGTACATGTACGGCAGCAGCGACTCCTTGAGCTTGAGGTACTTGCGGTTGATCGAGGTGTACGGATCGCCGTACCGGAAGGGCTGCTTGTCGCTGGGCGCCCAGCCGTCCATGGTCATCACGGCCGGCAGGAACGCCTTCCACTGGAGGTCGCGGACGTACGTCTTCGGGCTGCCGGCGAAGATGCCGTCGACGTCACCGGTGGTGTAGGCGAGGCCGGACATGGTCGCGCCCGCGTACGTCGGGATCTGCCAGCGGATGTACTCCCACGAGCCCTTCTGGTCACCCGACCACTGGACCCCGCAGCGCTGCGCGCCCGACCAGCTCTCCGGCGCCCAGGTGAAGCCGCGGGCGTCGCTGTTGTCCTCGATGCCCTTGTACGCGTCCTTGCAGCCGTCGAGGGCGAACTTGTAGCCGTCGCCGACCCAGGCGACATCGAGCTTGGCCACCCGCTGACCGGCCTTGACCTGGTCGGCGAGCTTGGCCAGCCCGTCCTGGGTCCACAGGCCCATCTTCGTCTTGTGACCGGCGAGGCCCTTGTTCACCTCGGGCAGGTTCTCGTAGCCGCAGCCGTAGCCGTCGTTGACGAGCATCCAGCCGTTCGGCATGTCGTTGGCCGTGTAGCCGTCGGCCACCTTCAGGGCGTCCAGGGTGTGCCGTTCGCCGCGGTTGGCGTTGTGCAGATAGCAGTCGGAGTCGCCGATCTCCAGCCCGTAGACCGGCGGCAGGAAGGGACGGCCGGTCAGCCCGGTGTACTGCCCGATGACGTCCTTGGCCGTGGGCCCGGCGAAGTAGTACGCGTCGAAGCGCCGCTCCTTCTCGGTGGTCGTCACGGGGTCGCCGAAGGCGTACGTCCCGGGGGCGTAGGTGTTGCGGAAGACGCCGTAACCGGCCGACGAGAGGTAGTACGGCACGGAGTTGGGGTGGCCCCCGTCGTCCCAGTTGTAGTCGACCCCCACCTCGACGGTCTTGCCTCGGTGCGAGGTGTCGCCGCGGCCGTTCTGCATCCCGCCGCCGTAGAACTGCTCGCGCGCGCCGCGGGCGAGGGTCTGCGTCGTGCTGTCCTTGTCCCAGCTCAGGCCCTTGGTCTCGGCCCAGACGCGGGTGCCGTCCGCGCGGCGGAGTTCGAAGCGCAGCGGGGACTTGTACGCGCGCAGGGTGACCGCGGAGGTGCTCAGTTCGTAGCGGTCGCCCTTGTCCTTCCAGCGCGTCCGCGGTGGCGCGCCCTGCGGCAGGACGATGTCCTTGCCGGTGGGGTCGGTGAAGGTGCCGTCGGGGGCGAGTTCGATCCGGAACGTGCCGGCGGAGACGAAGGTGACGCGTGCCCGGGCACTGCCGGCGGACAGCCGGTAGGCGGCGGGCCCGTCGGCCGCGAAGCCGGTGACGTCGCCGACGGTCGTCCGCTCCGGGCCGCCGCCCGGGTCGCCGTGCGCGCTGCCGACGGGCCCGGCGAGCGCCGCCGCGAGCCCGAGGAGGGCGACGGCCACGGCCGCTCCCAGTCGGGTCGGTGTTCTCCTGCGTCGTGTCGGTGAGCTCATGCACGCGTGCTTAGCGCGGCTGACGCGGCAAGGCCATGGATTCTCCGCGCGCGTGCCTGGACTCTCGCCGGCGTCCGGGGTGAGCGGCCGGGGTCAGGGGCACGTGTCCAAAAATTTGCGGAAAACCGGCCGGAATTCGGCGTCTGGCGAAAATAGCCCGGACAGCACGCGAATCGCACTTATGATCCCCTTACTCGAATTCTTCATATGTGGGGGGACTCTGCCCTGTGGGCGCATCTCCGCGTGCCCTGCGCGCACTTGTCCTGCTGGCCGGTTTCTATCTGCTGGCCTTCATCGTCGTCGGCCTGTTCGTCACGGTCGACGTCGTGGCCTGGACCCGGGCGCCGGGCCTGGCCGCGGTCAAGGTGACCGTCTTCTCCGCCCTGTTGGGCTTCCCGGTCCTCCGGGGCGTGTTCGCGTTCGGCAGGACCGACGGGGACGAGAAGGCCGGATCGCCGGTCACCGAGGCCGAGCAGCCCGAACTGTGGCGCACCGTCCGCTCGCTGGCCGAGCGGTCCGGCACCCGCCCGCCCGACGAGATCCTCCTCACCGGCGACGTGAACGCCGCGGTCTCCGAGGACGCCCGGCTGCTGGGGCTGCTGCCCGGCCGGCGCCGCCTCCACATCGGAATGCCGCTCCTGATCGGCCTGACCGAGCAGCAGCTGCGTTCCGTGATCGCTCACGAACTCGCCCACTACGGCAACGCGGACACCCGCCTCGCGGGGATCACCCTGCGCGGCCGTGACAGCGTGCTGCGGACCGTGGCGGCCTTCCAGGAGCAGGAACAGAAGCGGATCGGGAAGGAACGGTCCAAGCAGCAGCGGGCAGCCGACAAGGCGGTGCGCAAGGGCAAGAAGGCGAAGGAGATCAACACCCGCGGTGCCGGGATCAGCTACCGGATGATGGCCAAGCCGTTCCAGGCGTACGCCCGGTGCTACCTGCGGGCGACACAGAGCGTGGGCCGGCAGCAGGAACTCGCCGCCGACAGGGTGGCGGCCCGTGTCGCGGGCCGGGACGCCACGGCGTCGGCGCTGCGCGAGATCGCGGTCCTCGACGCCGCCCACGACCACTACATGGACCGGTATGCCACGTCGGGCGTCCAGGCGGGCCTCCTCCCGCCGCGCGGCGAGGTCTGCGGCGGCCTGCGGCACCTGCTCGCCGACCCGCACCGGCGGACCGCCCTGGCGGAGCTGCGTGGCGAACTGCCGTCCGCCGAGGTGTCCCCGTACGACTCGCACCCGCCGGTGGCCGAGCGCGTACGGATGATCGAGGCGCTGCCCGACGACGCCGCGGCGACGGACCCGGCGCGGCCCGCGCTGACGCTGCTGCGCGACGTCGAAAGGGTGCTGGTGGAACTGGAGGGCGCCGTCCTCACGCCGGAGGCGCTGGCCCTGGAGCGGGTGGACTGGCCGGAGCTGACGCACCGGGCGATGTACGCGCTGACGGAGGAGGCCGCGGAGCCGCTTCGGACGGCGCTGGCGGAGGCGGGAGTGGCCACGGGCAGTGCCGCCGGGGATCTCTCGGCCCTGCTCGACGCCGCCGACGCGGAACGGCTGTGGCTGATCGCCGGCCACCTGCCCAAGTCGCCGGAGGCCGCACGGGCGACGGGCCGGGCGGCGCGCGAGTTCCTGAGACCGGCGCTCGCCGCAGGCGTGACCCGGCTGACGGAGCTGGCCCTCGTGGAGAAGGGCGGCGCGTACTGGGAGCTGTCCTGGTCGGCGACCTCCCGGCTGCGGCTGCCGGGAGCCTCGGCCCCGGACCCGGAGGACATCGCGGAGGCGGTGACGGTGGCGGTGCGGGCAGCGGTCGCGGACGTCCCGGACACGGCACCGCTCCGCACGCTCGCCACCCACTGACCCCACAGACCCCCATCGATCGGATCGCGGAACCACACCCATGAGAATCCTCCCCATCGTCGTCCTCGCGCTCGTGCTCTTCTACTGGCTGCGGTCCAGGAGGCGGGCGGCGAAGCTCACCGCCGAGGCGGCCGTGGCCGGTGCGGACCTGCTGCCGCCCGAGCGGCAGAACACGAAGCGGGCCTTCCCCGACCGGGAGGCCGAGGCGGTGTCGGCGGCTCTCGCCCGGGGCGAGTGGCAGCGCGCGGCGCAGGCGCTCGACGCCGCGGGCACGGACTGGGAGCGCCGCTCCTACCTCGTCGGCATCATCTCGGGAGAGGCGGCCACGGACGACACCTGGCTGCGGGCCTGGCAGGCCGAGCGCCCCGACGACCCGGGCGCGGCCGTGGTCCGCGCCTCCGCCAAGGTCACGCTGGCCTGGCAGATCCGTGGCGCGGCCTGGGCCGCCGACACCACGGCGGAGCAGTTCGGCGGCTTCCACCGGGTGCTGGGGGAGGCCCGGGAGGACTTCGCCAGGGCGGTGTCCCTGGCCCTGCCCGGCGACCCCGCCCCGTACCTCCTCCAGATCCCGCTGTACATGGGCCTCGGCGCCCCGCACGAGGCGCTGCGCGAGCTGTGGGCCGAGGTCACCGCCCGCGCCCCGCACCACTTCGAGGCGCACTGGCGGGCACTGCAGTACTGGTGCGCGAAGTGGCAGGGCTCCGAGGAACTCGCGCGGGACTTCGCGGCGCAGGCCGCGGCGACGGCCCCACGCGGCAGCCTGCTCACGGTGTTCCCGCTGCTCAGCTGGTACGAGCACCACGACGACAAGGCACCGAGCGAGGCATACGGCTGGCCGGAGGTGACAGGGCTGGTCGATGCCGTGCTGGCCGATCTCGCGGCGGCCCGCCCGGACCACCCGAGGATCGCGGAAGTCCGGCACCTGCTGGCGTACTTCCTTACCAGGGCAGGCCGGTTCCAGGCGGCCCTGGACCAGTTCCGTCAGGTGGACGGCCATGTGGAGGCTGCGCCGTGGCGCTATTACGGCGCCCCGGAGCAGGTCTTCTGCTCCCTCCGTGATGTGGCGCTCAAGGGGGCGCTGCGCGAGGGCTGAGCGGCGTCTCATGAGGCGGGCGAAATGGCGCGTATCGCCCGTTCGGGGTTGAGACTGGTCTGGGGGTCCTGCCGGATGGTGCATCCGCGAGCGTGAGAGGTGAGCCCCGTGGCCGGTGTCCTGGACGGGAAAGTCGCGATCGTGACCGGCGGTTCGGCGAACCTGGGCAAAGGGTTCGCCACCGCGCTGGCACAGGACGGCGCTCATGTGATGGTGCACTACAACAGCGACGGCAAGCGCGACCAGGCCGACGAGGTCGCGAAGGAGCTGGGCGGCCTGGGCGTGCGGGCCCTGACCCGGCAGGCGGACCTGACCCGGGTCGACGAGGTGACCGGGCTCGTCGACGCGACGCTCGCGGAGTTCGGCCAGTGGGACATCCTGGTCAACACCGCGGGAATGATCGTCCGCAAACCCATCGCGGAATTCACCGAGGAGGAATGGGACCGGATGTTCGCGGTCAACGCGAAGATCCCGTTCTTCCTGATGCGGGAAGCCGCGACGAAGATGGCGGACAACGGCCGCGTCCTCAACCTCATCACGACGATCGTCGCCGTCACGGCTCCCACCTACGGTGGATACGCGGGCAGCAAGAGCCCGGTGGAGCACTACACCAAGTCGCTCGCCAAGGAGATCGGCGGACGGGGCATCACGGTCAACTGCGTCGCCCCCGGGCCGCTGAAGACCAGCTTCTTCTATCCGGCCGAGACCGACGAGAACATCGCCTGGCTCAAGAGCATGAGCGTCAACGGGGACATCGGCGATCCGCGCGACGTCGTACCCGTCGTCGGTTCCTGGCCTCACCCGAGGCCAGATGGATCACCGCACAGACGATCTTCGTGAACGGGGGGCTGGTGGGGGCCGCCAGCTGACTCTTCGACGGCGTCGGCCGGACCTGACGGCCGGGGGCCCGGGGGCAACCCCCGGACCCCCGGCCCGACCTCGCAGTGCCGACGGCTACCGCGCGTTGAAGTACTTCGCCTCCGGGTGGTGGATCACGATCGCGTCCGTCGACTGCTCCGGGTGCAGCTGGAACTCCTCCGAGAGGTGGACGCCGATGCGCTCCGGCTCCAGGAGGGTGGCGATCTTGCCGCGGTCCTCCAGGTCGGGGCAGGCGCCGTAGCCCAGGGAGAAGCGGGCACCGCGGTACTTGAGGGCGAACATGTCCTCGACGTCGGCCGGGTCCTCGCCGGCGAAGCCGAGCTCGGAGCGGACGCGGGCGTGCCAGTATTCGGCGAGTGCCTCGGCCAACTGGACGGACAGGCCGTGCAGTTCGAGGTAGTCGCGGTAGGCGTCGGCGGCGAAGAGCTCCGCCGTGGCCTCGCCGATGCGGGAGCCGACGGTGACGACCTGGAGGCCCACGACGTCGGTCTCGCCCGATTCCTCCGGGCGGAAGAAGTCCGCGAGGCACAGCCGGCGCCCGCGCCGCTGGCGCGGGAAGGTGAAGCGGGTGCGCTCGGTGCCGTCCTCGTGGAGCAGGATCAGGTCGTCGCCCTTGGACACGCAGGGGAAGTAGCCGTAGACGACGGCCGCTTCGAGGAGGTTCTCCGTGTGGAGCTTCTCCAGCCAGCCGCGCAGCCGCGGCCGGCCCTCGGTCTCGACGAGCTCCTCGTAGGTCGGGCCGCCCGCGCGGGCCTGCTTGAGCCCCCACTGGCCCTTGAAGAGCGCGCCCTCGTCGAGCCAGGAGGCGTAGTCCTTCAGACCGATGCCCTTGATGACGCGGGTGCCCCAGAAGGGCGGTTCGGGGACGCGGTTGTCCACGGCCACGTCCGACCGCACGGCGCCCTCCGGCTCCTCGACGACGGCCGCCGCGGCCTCCCGCTTGGGCACCCGCCGCTGCTTGAGCTCCGGCAGCACCGCCCCCGGCACCCCCCGCTTGACCGCGATCAGCGCGTCCATCAGCCGCAGGCCCTCGAAGGCGTCACGGGCGTAGCGGACCTCGCCCTCGTAGATCTCGTGCAGGTCCTGCTCGACGTACGCGCGGGTGAGGGCCGCGCCGCCGAGGATTACCGGGTAGTCGGCCGCCAGCTTGCGCTGGTTCAGCTCCTCCAGGTTCTCCTTCATGATCACGGTGGACTTCACCAGGAGCCCGGACATGCCGATCACATCGGCCCGGTGCTCCTCGGCGGCCTCCAGGATCGCGGAGACGGGCTGCTTGATGCCGAGGTTGACGACGTTGTAGCCGTTGTTGGAGAGGATGATGTCGACGAGGTTCTTGCCGATGTCGTGGACGTCGCCGCGGACGGTGGCCAGCACGATCGTGCCCTTGCCCTCCGCGTCGGACTTCTCCATGTGCGGTTCGAGATGGGCGACGGCCGTCTTCATGACCTCGGCCGACTGGAGGACGAACGGCAGCTGCATCTGGCCGGAGCCGAAGAGCTCGCCGACCACCTTCATGCCTTCGAGCAGGGTGTCGTTGACGATGTCGAGGGCGGGACGGTCGCGCAGCGCCTCGTCCAGGTCGGTCTCCAGGCCGTTCTTCTCGCCGTCGATGATGCGGCGCTGGAGCCGCTCGTCCAGGGGCAGCGCGAGGAGCTCCTCGGCCTTGCCCGCCTTCATGGACTTCATGTTGACGCCCTCGAAGAGCTCCATGAGCTTCTGCAAGGGGTCGTAGCCCTCGGCGCGCCGGTCATGGATGAGGTCGAGGGCGACCTTGACCTGCTCCTCCTCCAGGCGCGCGATCGGCAGGATCTTGCTCGCGTGCACGATCGCCGAGTCGAGACCGGCCTTGACGCACTCGTCGAGGAAGACGGAGTTCAGCACGACGCGGGCGGCCGGGTTGAGGCCGAAGGAGATGTTGGAGAGGCCCAGGGTGGTCTGCACCTCCGGGTGGCGGCGCTTCAGCTCGCGGATGGCCTCGATGGTGGCGATGCCGTCCTTGCGGGACTCCTCCTGACCGGTGCAGATGGTGAAGGTCAGGGTGTCGATGAGGATGTCGCACTCGCGGATGCCCCAGTTGCCGGTCAGGTCCGCGATGATGCGCTCGGCGATGGCCACCTTGTTCTCGACCGTACGGGCCTGGCCGTCCTCGTCGATGGTCAGCGCGATGAGCGCCGCGCCGTGCTCGGCGGCCAGGGCCGTCACCTTCGCGAAGCGGGACTCGGGGCCGTCGCCGTCCTCGTAGTTGACGGAGTTGATGACGGCGCGCCCGCCGAGCTTCTCCAGGCCGGCGCGCAGCACGTCGACCTCGGTGGAGTCGAGCACGATCGGGAGGGTGGAGGCGGTGGCGAAGCGGCCCGCGAGCTCCTCCATGTCGGCGACGCCGTCGCGGCCGACGTAGTCGACGCACAGGTCGAGCATGTGCGCGCCCTCGCGGATCTGGTCGCGGGCCATCTCCACGCAGTCGTCCCAGCGGGCCGCCAGCATGGCCTCGCGGAACTTCTTCGAGCCGTTGGCGTTGGTCCGCTCGCCGATCGCGAGGTAGGAGGTGTCCTGCCGGAAGGGCACGGTCTGGTAGAGCGAGGCGGCGCCGGGCTCGGGGCGGGGCGCGCGCTCGGTGGGCCGCATGCCGCGGACGCGCTCGACGACCTGCCGCAGGTGCTCGGGCGTCGTGCCGCAGCAGCCGCCGATGAGCGAAAGACCGTACTCCCGGACGAACGTCTCGTGCGCGTCGGCCAGTTCGGCGGGGGTCAGGGGGTAGTGCGCGCCGTCCTTGCCCAGGACCGGCAGGCCGGCGTTGGGCATCGCGGAGACGCGGGTGCGGGCGTGCCGGGACAGATAGCGCAGGTGCTCGCTCATCTCGGCCGGGCCGGTGGCGCAGTTCAGCCCGATCATGTCGATGCCCAGCGGCTCCAGGGCGGTGAGCGCGGCGCCGATCTCGGAGCCGAGGAGCATGGTGCCGGTGGTCTCGACGGTGACCTGGACCAGCAGCGGCAGGTCGGCGCCGGCGGTCTCCAGGGCGCGCCGGGCGCCGACGACGGACGCCTTGGTCTGGAGGAGGTCCTGGGTGGTCTCGACCAGGATCGCGTCGGCGCCGCCGGCGACGAGGCCCTCGACGTTCTGCTGGTAGGCGTCGCGGAGCTTGCCGTACGGGGCGTGGCCCAGGGTCGGCAGCTTGGTGCCGGGCCCGACCGAGCCGAGCACCCAGCGGGTGCGGCCGTCGCGGCCGGTGAAGTCGTCGGCGACCTCGCGGGCGATGCGTGCGCCCGCCTCGGAGAGTTCGAGGATGCGGTCGGCGACCTCGTATTCACCGAGGGCCGCGAGGTTCGCGCCGAAGGTGTTGGTCTCCACGCAGTCGACGCCGACGGAGAAATACTCCTCGTGCACCGAGCGCACGATGTCCGGACGGGTGACGTTGAGGATCTCGTTGCAGCCTTCGAGCTGCTGGAAGTCGTCCAGACTGGGGTCCTGCGCCTGGAGCATCGTGCCCATGGCCCCGTCGGCCACCACGACCCGGGAGGCGAGGGCCTCCCGCAGTTCGGAGGCTCGGGCGGTGCTTGCGGTCGATGGCGTGAACGAGGCCATGGAAGTGCTCCCGGGGTTGCGACGGCTGTCGGCTTTACGCCTTCCGGCAGAAGGCGCACGTCGTCAGCGTAGCTGCCGCCTCCGCCGTTGGGAGGGGTGTCCCACCGCTTGATACGGGGATCTCCACGGCCTGACCAGGCACGCTTGCCCTCCGAAGATCATCCGAAGAGTCGTTGCCAGCTATCTCTTGGTCGGCATGGGCCGATAGTGTTCAGCATTGCCGAACGGCATTGGAGGAGGTTGGGCGATGGCACGGACCATCCAGTCGCTCGAACGGGCGGCGGCGATGCTACGGCTGCTCGCGGGGGGCGAGCGACGGCTGGGGCTGTCGGACGTGGCCTCCGCGCTGGGGCTCGCGAAGGGGACCGCGCACGGCATTCTGCGGACCCTCCAGCAGGAGGGCTTCGTCGAGCAGGACCCCGCGTCGGGGCGCTATCAGCTCGGCGCGGAGCTGCTCCGGCTGGGGAACAGCTATCTGGACGTGCACGAGTTGCGGGCCCGGGCGCTGGTCTGGGCGGACGACCTGGCGCGCTCCAGCGGCGAGAGCGTCTATCTGGGCGTGCTCCACCAGCAGGGCGTGCTGATCATCCATCACGTCTTCCGGCCCGACGACAGCAGGCAGGTGCTGGAGGTCGGCGCGATGCAGCCGCTGCACAGCACCGCGCTCGGCAAGGTCCTCTCCGCCTACGACCCGGTGGCGCACAGTGAGGTCACGGAGTCCGAGCGTGAGGCGTTCACCCCGCGGACCGTGACCGGGGCGGCCGATTTCGAGAATGTGCTCGACCTCACCCGGGCCCGCGGGTGGGCCTCGGACGTCGAGGAGACCTGGGCGGGTGTGGCGTCGGTCGCGGCCCCCATCCACGACCGGCGGCGGATGCCGGTGGGCGCGGTGGGCATCACCGGTGCCGTGGAGCGGGTCTGCGAGGACGGCGAGCTGAGGGCGCAACTGGTCGCGGCCGTACGGGACTGCGCGCGGGCCGTCTCGCGGGACCTGGGCGCGGGGCGCTTCTGACGCCGAGGGAGGGGGCGGACCCAGGGGGGATCGGCGGCTTAGGTCGCGGTTAGGTTACCGACGGGTATCGATCGATGGTTTTCGGCCCGTCGGTCCGGACTTTTCGGTCACGAAACCCTTGACGGGCCCTTGACCGTGCAGAAAACTGCCGTTCATCGGTCGGCATTGTCGAACACCTAACGACAATATTCGCTATGGTGGGCAATGCCGCGGGACCGATCACCGCCCTCTCGGAGGGCGCGGACCACCGGAGGGACCCGGGGTTCGCCTTTCCCCTGGACCAAGGACAAAGGAGTCGCGGGTGTCCAGCTCCGACATCTTCGCCGGCGAGACCATCGGTACCGCCGTGCTCATCTTGCTGGGCGGTGGCGTGTGCGCCGCCGTCACCCTGAAGCGCTCCAAGGCGCTCAACGCGGGGTGGCTCGCCATCACGTTCGGCTGGGGCTTCGCCGTGCTGACGGGGGCGTACATCGCCAACCCGTCCGGCGCGCACCTCAACCCCGCCGTGACGATCGGCCTCGCGATCGACGGCGCCACCAAGTGGAGCGACGTGCCGCTCTACATCGGCTCCCAGATGCTCGGCGCGATGATCGGCGCCACCCTGGTGTGGGTCACGTACTACGGCCAGTTCCGGGCCCACCTCACCGACCCGGAGATCGTCGGCAGCCTGAACACCCACGAGGGCATGGTCGACCAGACCTCGGCCCCCAAGGCCGGCCCGGTGCTCGGCATCTTCTCCACCGGACCCGAGGTCCGCAACGTCGTGCAGAACCTCGCCACGGAGATAATCGCCACCGCGGTGCTCGTGCTCGCGATCCTCACCCAGGGCCTCACCAAGGGCCTGGCCGTCAGCGGCACGGGCGTGCTGATGACCGCCCTCGTCGTCGTGGGTATCGGCCTCTCGCTCGGCGGCCCGACGGGCTACGCGATCAACCCCGCCCGTGACCTCGGCCCGCGTATCGTGCACGCGTTGCTGCCGCTGCCGAACAAGGGCGGCTCCGACTGGAGCTACGCCTGGATCCCGGTGGTCGGCCCGATCGTAGGTGCCGCGCTGGCCGCGGGCATCCACAAGCTCGCGTTCTGAGCACCCGCCGAGACCTTCAGACTTCCAGGAGCACACCAGACATGACCACCACCGGCACCCACGGCCAGGGCCCGTTCATCGCTGCGATCGACCAGGGCACCACCTCTTCCCGCTGCATCGTCTTCGACCGCGACGGACGCATCGTCTCCGTCGAGCAGAAGGAGCACGAGCAGATCTTCCCGAAGCCGGGCTGGGTCGAGCACGACGCCACCGAGATCTGGGCCAACGTCCAGCAGGTCGTGGCCGGCGCCGTCGAGAAGGCGGGCATCACCGCCGCCGACGTCAAGGCGATCGGCATCACCAACCAGCGTGAGACCACGCTGATGTGGGACAAGAACACCGGCGAGCCCGTCCACAACGCCATCGTCTGGCAGGACACCCGCACCGACGGCCTCTGCAAGGAGCTCGGCCGCAACGTCGGCCAGGACCGCTTCCGCCGCGAGACCGGCCTCCCGCTGGCCTCCTACTTCTCCGGCCCCAAGGTCCGCTGGCTGCTGGACAACGTCGAGGGCCTGCGCGAGCGCGCCGAGGCCGGCGACATCCTCTTCGGCACCATGGACTCCTGGGTCATCTGGAACCTGACCGGCGGTGTCGACGGCGGTGTCCACGTCACGGACGTCACCAACGCCTCGCGCACCATGCTGATGAACCTGCGCAAGCTGGAGTGGGACGAGCGCATCCTCGCCTCCATGGAGATCCCGGCCTCCGTGCTGCCGGAGATCCGCTCCTCCGCCGAGGTCTACGGCGAGGCCAAGGACGGCGCCCTCGCCGGCGTCCCCGTCGCCTCCGCCCTCGGCGACCAGCAGGCCGCCCTCTTCGGCCAGACCTGCTTCGAGCAGGGCGAGGCCAAGTCGACGTACGGCACCGGCACGTTCATGCTGATGAACACCGGTGACGAGCCCGTCCAGTCCTACAACGGCCTGCTGACCACCGTCGGCTACCGCATCGGGAACGAGAAGCCGGTCTACGCCCTCGAGGGCTCCATCGCCGTCACCGGCTCCCTCGTGCAGTGGATGCGCGACCAGATGGGCCTCATCAAGAGCGCGGCCGAGATCGAGACGCTCGCCAGCTCCGTCGAGGACAACGGCGGCGCCTACTTCGTGCCGGCCTTCTCCGGCCTGTTCGCCCCTTACTGGCGCTCCGACGCGCGCGGTGTCATCGCGGGCCTGACCCGCTACGTCACCAAGGCGCACATCGCCCGCGCCGTGCTCGAGGCCACCGCCTGGCAGACCCGCGAGATCACCGACGCCATGACGAAGGACTCCGGCGTCGACCTGGCCGCGCTCAAGGTCGACGGCGGCATGACCTCCAACAACTTGCTGATGCAGACGCTCTCGGACTTCCTGGACGCCCCTGTGGTGCGCCCGATGGTCGCCGAGACCACCTGCCTCGGCGCCGCCTACGCCGCCGGCCTGGCCGTCGGCTTCTGGCCGGACACCGACGCCCTGCGTGCCAACTGGCGCCGGGCCGCCGAGTGGACCCCCCGCATGGACGCGGACACGCGTGACCGCGAGTACAAGAGCTGGCTCAAGGCCGTCGAGCGGACCATGGGCTGGATCGAGGACGAGGAGTAATCATGACAACCCCGCAGAGCGTTCCGACCCTGGGAACGCACCCGGCCTCCGGTGCCAACCCGGGCCGCGCTGAGACCCGGGAACGGCTGTCCAACGCGACGTACGACCTCCTGGTGATCGGCGGCGGCATCCTGGGCACTTCGGTGGCCTGGCACGCAGCGCAGGCCGGACTGCGGGTCGCCATGGTGGACGCCGGCGACTTCGCCGGCGCCACCTCCTCCGCTTCCTCCAAGCTCGTCCACGGCGGTCTGCGCTACCTGCAGACCGGCGCGGTCAAGCTGGTCGCGGAGAACCACCACGAGCGCCGGGTGCTGGCCAAGGACGTGGCCCCGCACCTGGTCAACCCGCTGACCTTCTACCTGCCGGTCTACAAGGGCGGCCCGGTCGGCGCCGCCAAGCTCGGCGCCGGTGTCTTCGCCTACTCCGCGCTGTCCGCCTTCGGCGACGGCGTCGGCAAGGTGATCTCCCCGGCCAAGGCCAAGGCCGACAACCCCGGTCTGCGCACGGACAACCTCAAGGCCGTGGCGGTCTACTACGACCACCAGATGAACGACTCGCGCGTCGCCGTCATGACGGTCCGCGCCGCCGTCGAGTCCGGTGCCGTGGTCCTCAACCACGCCGAGGTCACCGGCCTCCGCTTCACCCACGGCAAGGTCACGGGCGCCGAGCTCAAAGACCGCCAGGACGGCACCGAGTTCGGTGTCGACGCGCGCGTCGTGCTCAACGCCACCGGCCCCTGGGTCGACCACCTCCGCAAGATGGAGGACAAGGGCGCGGACCCGTCGATCCGCCTCTCCAAGGGCGCGCACATCGTGATGAAGCGCAAGTCGCCCTGGAAGGCCGCCATGGCCACCCCGATCGACAAGTACCGCATCACCTTCGCCCTGCCGTGGGAGGACCAGCTCCTGCTGGGCACCACCGACACCCAGTACGAGGGCGACCCGGCGGACGTGCGCGCCACCGAGGCCGACATCCAGCAGATCCTGGACGAGGCGGCGTTCTCCATCCAGGACGCGGACCTCGACCGCGACCAGATGACGTACGCCTTCGCGGGCCTGCGCGTGCTGCCCGGCGGCCCCGGTGACGTGGCCAAGGCCAAGCGCGAGACCGTCGTCAGCGAGGGCAAGGGCGGCATGCTCTCCGTCGCCGGCGGCAAGTGGACCACCTACCGCCACATCGGCCGTACGGTCATGGCCAAGCTCGCCAAGCTGCCCGGCAGCCCGCTGACCGAGGACATGGAGCCCGTCTCCAACCTCGTCCGCCGGACCCCGCTGCCCGGTGTCGCCAACCCCAACGCGGTCGCCCACCGACTGCTGGTGGACCGCGATCCCGGCGCCCGCATGGACCCGCTGACCGCCCGCCACCTGGCCTCGCACTACGGCTCGCTGTCCTTCGACATCGCGCGCCTGGTCAACGAGAACCCGGAGCTCGGCGAGCGCATCCACCCCGACGGCCCCGAGATCTGGGCCCAGGTCGTCTACGCCCGTGACCACGAGTGGGCCGAGACGGTGGACGACGTCCTGCGCCGCCGCACGACGCTGACGATCCGCGGCCTCGACACCGAGGACGTCCGGGCGCGCGTCAAGGGCATGCTGGGCGACAAGGGCTAAGACCCCACCGCCCGCTGAGGGGAGGGACGCCATCGGCCGTCCCTCCCCTCAGCGCTGTCCGGGGCGCAACTGACCGGTACGGGATCGCGTCACTGTAGGAAAAAGGGGGCGATCTTCTGATGGGCCTGCCCTTCTTCCACACCGACGCCATGGGCCACCACGGCCACGCGGAGACGGCCGCGGCCGCCGTGCGCGGCGCCCGGCTCGGCCTGACCCGCGAGGACAGGGACCGGCAGCGGTTCGGTCTGGCGCTCTACGTCGACTTCGCGGCCACCGAGAGCGACTGGCGTGCATACCGGCGTGACTGGGGTACGAGGGGGTGAGGAAGTGCCCGTACAGGGACTGCGAACAGGGGGCGCGGTCGTCGTAGTCTTAGGGGTCGCACCACAGGGAACGCGCTGCGGGGGGCCGCGCCGGACGACACGGCACGATCCCGCACGACGCCGCGCGATCCCGAACAACCCCGAACAACACTGCACGGAACTGCAACCGGTGGTACGGACCCGTCCGCCCCGGTCGGAAGGAGGCGCTGGGTGATCGAGCTTGAGGGGGTTCCCGAGCTGATCGACCCGGTCATGATCTGTGCCTTCGAGGGCTGGAACGACGCCGGTGACGCCGCGTCCAGTGCGGTCGCGCACCTGGACCGGGAGTGGAAGGGCGAGGTCTTCGGCGCGCTCGACGCCGAGGACTACTACGACTTCCAGGTCAACCGGCCGACGATCTGGCTGGACGGGGGAGTCCGCAAGGTCACCTGGCCGACCACCCGGCTGTCCGTGGTGCGCACGGGCGGCGGCGAGGGCAAGCCCACGCGCGACCTCGTCCTGGTGCGGGGCATCGAGCCGAGCATGCGCTGGCGCTCGTTCTGCAACGAGATCCTGGGCTTCGCCCACGAGCTGGGCGTGGAGCTCGTCGTGGTGCTGGGCTCGCTCCTGGGCGACACCCCGCACACCCGGCCGGTGCCGGTCAGCGGGGTCACCTCCGACCCCGACCTGGCCCGCACCATGGATCTGGAGGAGTCCCGCTACGAGGGCCCGACCGGCATCGTCGGCATCCTCCAGGAAGCCTGCACGCACGCGGGCGTCCCGGCGGTGAGCCTGTGGGCGGCCGTCCCGCACTACGTCTCCCAGCCGCCGAACCCCAAGGCCACCCTGGCGCTGCTGAACCGCCTGGAGGACCTGATCGACCTGCGGATCCCGCTGGGCGAGCTCGCGGAGGACGCCCGCGCCTGGCAGCTGGGCGTGGACCAGCTGGCGGCCGAGGACAGCGAGGTCGCGGAGTACGTCCAGTCGCTGGAGGAGGCGCGGGACACGGCCGACCTCCCCGAGGCGTCGGGCGAGGCGATCGCCCGCGAGTTCGAGCGCTATCTGCGCCGCCGTGACGGCCAGCCGGGCGGCCTCGCGGCCGAGCCCGGCCTCACGGACGGCTCCTTCCTCCGCGACACCTCCAGCGGCCGTACGCGCCCGCAGCGGCCCCCGGCCAAGGAGGGCGACGGAGGCCAGCCGTCCGAGGAGGACCCGGAAGGGCCCGAGGGCCAAGGCTGAGCCACCGGTGCCGGGGGCGGCCGCTGTGCGGTGGCCCCCGGATATCGAAGCGACGCGGGAGGCGGTCCGCCGTACACTTGTCGGTCCGGTGAAGGCCGGTCCGGCCGTGCCCCTCAGGGGTGCGGCGGGGCCGGCCTTCTCGTCCCCTCAGGAGGTGTGCCCGGATGACCAGCAGCATCCCCGCAGTCGAGACCCGTCCCGCCGCCGGGTCGGCCCTGCAGGCCGTCCTGCTCGACATGGACGGCACCCTGGTCGACACCGAGGGCTTCTGGTGGGAGGTCGAGGTCGCCGTCTTCGCCGAGCTCGGGCACCAGCTCCTGGAGGACTACCGCGCGGTCGTCGTCGGCGGCCCCATGGCGCGCAGCGCCTCCTTCCTCATCCAGGCCACCGGCGCGAAGATCGCCCTGGCCGAGCTGACCGCCCTGCTCAACTCGCGCTTCTCCGAGATGATCGGGCGCGGGGTGCCGCTGATGCCGGGCGCCCGCAGACTGCTCGCCGAGCTCGCCGCCCACTCCGTGCCGACCGCGCTGGTCTCCGCCTCGCACCGGGAGATCATCGACCGGGTGCTGCACACGCTGGGCGCGGAGAACTTCACGCTGACCCTCGCCGGTGACGAGATGGAGCGGACGAAGCCGCACCCCGACCCCTATCTGCTGGCCGCCGCCCGGCTCGGCGCGGACCCCGCGCGGTGCGCCGTCGTCGAGGACACCATGACGGGCGTGACGGCCGCGGAGGCGGCCGGCTGCCGGGTGGTGGCGGTGCCGTCGGTGGCCCCGATCCCGCCGGCCGCCGGCCGCACGGTCGTGGGTTCCCTGGAAGAAGTCGATCTCCGCTTTCTCCGCGGGCTGATGACCGGAAAGCACTGACGCGTGCACTGAGCGTGCCCCGGAATGCCCGGCGGACCCGCACCGCACCGGGGTGATTGTTTTCCGTGACGAATGCGGCGGCCGAATTGCCCTGGGCGCCGCGGAGTTCACCGGAGTGAGTTTCGTCACCGGGTCAAGAGGCGTTGTGTGGGGTGTCGATCACTCTCCCGTACCCCGGCAGGGCTGAAGCGCACCGTTGTGTCCCGATTGATGATCAGGTGCGCGAATCGTTCCGGCGTCCGGAAACCGGTGAACTGCCGGTCGTTATCCCGGCGTGATATCGCATCAAGTTCCCCGCGTTCCGGTTACCGCGGTACCGCGCACTAATCTCTTCGCGAGAACTTCACGGCTGCCCATGGGCCGACGCGACCGCCGTCGGTATCGTCCCGGGAACCGATCGCACCACAGGGAGAACCCCGCACAATGAACCGCAAGACGTTGGTGCTGCCGACCGTGGCAGCCCTGCTGGCCCCCGTGCTCGTCGCCTGTGGCGGGAGCTCCGGAGCCGGAAAGGGCAACGGCGCCATCGTCGTCGGCACGACCGACCGTTTCGAGGAGACGACGGACGCCCCGGCGCCCTTCGACCCGGCCGCCGCGTACGACATCAGCGCGTGGAACGTCCTGCACAGCACCTTCCAGACCCTGCTGCGCCTGCCCCGCTCCGGCTCCAACCCGGTCGGTGACGCGGCCGAGAAGTGCTCCTTCGGGGACCGCAAGAACGAGCAGTTCCGCTGCACGCTGCGCAGCGGGCTGAAGTTCTCCAACGGGCACGCGCTCACCTCCGAGGACGTCAAGTTCTCCATCGAGCGCGCCCGCACGATCAACTTCGAGAACGGCCCGGTGGGTCTGCTCAGCAACATCGACAAGGTCGAGACGCCGAGCCCGCTGGAGGTCGTCTTCTCGCTGAAGACGCCCGACGCGACCTTCCCGCAGAAGCTCGCCACCCCGGCCGCCGCCATCGTCGACCACGAGGTCTATTCCAAGGACCAGCTCAACACCGGCTTCAAGGTCGTCGGCTCCGGCCCGTACACCCTGAAGACGGACGAGAAGGACGGCCGGGTCGTCAAGGCCGTCTTCACCAAGAACTCCAGTTACCAGGGTTCGGTGGAGCTGCAGAACGACAAGTACGAGATGCAGTTCTACGACGACTCGAAGTCGATGGAGAAGGCGCTCAAGGGCGGCGACATCGACATCATGAACCGCACCCTGTCGCCGGAGCAGCTCAGCCGGCTGGGCGGGTCCGCGGTCCAGGGCGTCAAGCTGCTGGAGGCGCCGGGCCAGGAGATCAGCTTCCTCGCCTTCAACACCGACGACCCCACGGTGAAGAACAAGGCCGTGCGCCAGGCCATGGCCCAGCTGATCGACCGCCAGGCGCTGTCCCGCGACGACTACGCGCGGACCAACGACCCGCTGTACTCGCTCGTCCCCAGCGGTATCACCAGCCACCAGAACTCCTTCTCCAACAAGTACGGGGACCCGAGCGTCGACAAGGCCCGCTCGATCCTGCGGTCCGCCAACATCAGCACCCCGGTGCCGCTGACCCTCACCTACACCGATGACCACTACGGTGAGGCGACCGGCAAGGCGTTCAAGACGCTCCAGAAGCAGCTCAACGACAGCCAGCTGTTCAACGCCAAGATCGAGGGCGTGAAGTGGGCGGACTTCCGCCCGGAGGCCGCGAAGGGCAAGTACGCCGTCTACGGCATGGGCTGGTTCCCCGACTTCCCGGACCCGGACAACTTCGTCGCGCCGTTCTTCGGCAAGGACAACTTCCTCCGCTCCCCCTACCAGAACACCAAGATCACCAGCCAGCTGATCCCGGACTCCCGCGAGACCCCGCAGCGCGAGTCCGCGGCCAAGTTCTTCCAGCAGGCCCAGGACATCGTCGCCGACGACGTGCCGGTGCTGCCGCTGTGGCAGGGGAAGCAGTACGTGGCGGCCCGGGACAACGTCACCGGTGCCGAGTGGGCGCTCAACTCCGCCTCCGAGATGCAGCCGTGGGAGCTGGGCCGCGGCGTGTGAGGCAACAGGCTCGTCAGACCGGTTCTGCCGAAGATCTCTTCAGACGATCAAGGAAACTGTGAGGAACGTGCACGTGAGGAAACGTGAACAGTGGCTCGCCGCCCCGCTCGGCGCGGGGCTCGCCGCCGCTCTGCTCACCGGGTGCGGTTCGGAAGACGGCAAGGCGGGCGGCACCGGCGAGTCGGTGGTCATGGGGATGTCCGACGAAGTCGTGACCACCGACCCGGCATCCGGCTACGACCCGGGTACCTGGCTGCTGTTCAACAACGTCTTCCAGTCGCTGCTGAGCTTCCCCAAGGGGAGCACCACCCCTCAGCCGGAAGCCGCCGACAACTGCAAGTTCCAGGACGACAGCAGCAAGACCTTCCAGTGCAAGCTGAAGTCCGGTCTGAAGTTCAGCAACGGCCACGACCTCACCTCCGAGGACGTCGCCTTCTCCTTCCGTCGCACGCTGAAGATCCATGACAAGAAGGGTCCGGCGGACGCGCTGCTGTCCTCGATCCAGGACATCAAGACCCCGGACAGGTCCACGGTCGTCTTCCACCTGAACCGGTCCGACGCCACCTTCCCGCAGAAGATCGCCTCCGGTGCCGGCTCCATCGTCGACCACCAGGAGTACCCCGCCGACCGGCTGCGCACCGACGGCAAGGCCGTCGGCTCCGGCGTCTACAAGCTGGACTCCTTCGACAAGAAGCAGGCCGTCTTCTCGGTCAACTCCTCGTACAAGGGCTCGGCCGGCGCGGTGCAGAACCGCGGCGTGACGATGAAGTTCTTCCACGGCGACCAGGCGGAGCTGAAGACCGCGGTCCAGAAGGGCGGCGTCGACATCGCCTACCGCGGTCTGGCCGTGAAGGACCTGGCCGACCTGGACGCCGCCGACGGCGGCAAGACGAAGCTCAACGTCGTCGAGGGCACCAGTGCCGAGGTCCAGCACCTGGTCTTCAACACCAAGGACCCCGTGGCCGGCAAGCCCGCCGTCCGCAAGGCGATCGCCTATCTGGTCGACCGCAGCGCGCTCGTGCGCGACGTCTACAAGCGCACGGCCGAGCCGCTGTACTCCATCGTCCCCGCCGGCATCGCCGGTCACAAGACGCCGTTCTTCGACCTCTACGGCGACCGGCCGCAGCCCGACAAGGCCGCCGCCGCCCTCAGCGCCGGCGACATCAAGGGCAAGGTCAAGCTCACCCTCTGGGCCACGCCGATCCGCTACGGCCCGGGCACCGTGCCGGAGCTGGAGGAGATCGCCAAGCAGCTCAACAAGAGCAACCTCTTCGAGGCGGACGTCAAGAGCGTCCCGCAGGAGGAGTACGAGAAGGGCATCGAGGCCGGCCAGTACGGCGTCTACGTCAAGGGCTGGATCCCCGACTACCCGGACCCCGACAACTTCACCGCGCCGTTCTTCGGTGAGAACAACGTCCTCTCGAACAACTACGACTCCAAGGACATCAACAGCCGCATCCTGGCCACCGCGGCCGAGGGCACCCGCACCGCGACCGTCGGCGACTTCGCCAAGGTCCAGACCACCGTCGCCCAGGACCTGCCGATCCTGCCGCTGTGGCAGGGCAAGCAGTACGCGGTGGCGAGCGACCGCATCTCCGGCCTCCAGTGGACCCTCGACGCCTCCACGGTCTTCCGCTTCTGGGAGATCGCCAAGGCGGCGAAGGAATAGGTCCCCTGACCCGGACACGAAAGGTGCCCTCCTCCGGAAGTTCCGGAGGAGGGCACCTTTCGTTCCGCTTTCCGCCGTGAGCCGGCGGGTACCGCTACTGCGCCCCCGGGCGCACCAGCCCGCTCTCGTACGCGTAGACCGCGGCCTGCACCCGGTCCCGGAGCCCGAGCTTCGTCAGCACGTGCCCCACGTGCGTCTTGACCGTCGTCTCGCTGACGAACAGGTCCGCGGCGATCTCCGCGTTCGACAGCCCGCGCGCCACCAGCTTCAGCACCTCGACCTCGCGGTCGGTCAGCGTGTGCAGGGTGTCGGGCAGCGGCTCCTCGCCGGAGGGGAGGTGGCCGGCGTACTTGTCGAGCAGCCGCCGGGTGATGCTCGGCGCGAGCATCGCCTCGCCGCCCGCCACCACCCGGATCGCCTGCACCAGTTCATTGGCGGGCGCGTCCTTCAGCAGGAACCCGCTGGCCCCCGCCCGCAGCGCCTCCACCACGTACTCGTCCAGATCGAAGGTCGTCAGCACCAGCACCTTCGCCGGGCCGTTCCGCTCCGGGCCGGTGATCTGGCGGGTCGCCTCGACGCCGTCCATCCGCGGCATCCGGATGTCCATCAGCACCACGTCGGGCTGCAGCGCCCGCACCTGGTCGAGGGCCTGGAGACCGTCCCCGGCCTCGCCGACGACCGCGAGGTCGGCCTCCGCCTCGAGGATCATCCGGAAGCCGGTGCGCAGCAGCGGCTGGTCGTCGACCAGCAGGACGCGGATCGCCACGTGAACTCCTTCGTTAGACCGCGTCCATTCTGCCCTGAGCGGCCGCGACGGGGGCCACCCGCCCGGCGCGCTGCGCCACGACCGGCAGCGGATACGGCGGGGGAGTGCCGCCGAACTCGGGACAGACGGCCTGGTGATCGCACCAGCCGCACAGCTTGGTGGGCCGGGGCCGCCAGTCGCCGGTGTCCGTCGCCAGCTCGATGGCCTCCCACAGGGCGCGCAGCTTGCGCTCCACGGCCAGCAGCTCGGCCTCCGCCGGGTCGTACGTCAGGACGTCACCGCTGCCCAGATAGACCAGCTGGAGCCGGCGCGGCACCCGGCCGCGCAGCCGCCACAGCACCAGGGCGTAGAACGTCATCTGGAACAGCGCGCCGTCGCGGTACTGCGGGGCCGGGGCCTTGCCCGTCTTGTAGTCCACGATCCGGACGTCGCCGGTGGGCGTCACGTCGACCCGGTCGATGAAGCCCCGCAGCTTCAGCCCCGAGCCCGCGGAACCCGCGTCGTCGATCACCGTCTCCACATAGAGCTCGCGGTCCGCGGGCTCCAGCCGGGTGGGGTCCTCCAGCGTGAACCAGCGCTCCACCAGCCGCTCCGCGTCGGCCAGCCACGTCGCCAGGCGGTCGCCGTCGTGCGAGCCGTCCTCCCGCAGGAACAGCTCCGCCAGCTCCGGGCGGGCCGCGAGCAGCTTCTCCCACTCGCCCGGCACCAGGCCCTTCGCCCGCGGCGCGGTGCGCTCGGCGGCGGGCGCGTCGAAGAGACGCTCCAGCACGGAGTGCACCACCGTGCCGCGCGTCGCCGCGGCGCTCGGCTTCTCGGGCAGTTTGTCGATCACGCGGAAGCGGTAGAGCAGCGGACACTGCATGAAGTCGCCGGCGCGCGACGGCGACAGCGCGGCCGGACGCACGGCGCCGGACGGCCGCTCCGCGGCGCTCTCCGGCGCCTGCCCGGCCTGCCCGTCGCCGCTGCCGGCGGTTTCCTCGGTGGCGATACCCATACAGGAACCCTACGGCCCGTGACTGACAGTCGGCCGCATACCATCGACTCAGGAGCTCTCGCACTGCATGATCGTGAGAACGCACCGCGGGTGCGGGGGCCGCATCCGACGAGGGGACACCGTGGACAACAGCGGGCAGGACCGGCCCGGCAGCGGGGGCGCCGGGACCGAGGGCGAGCCCGGGGACCGCGCTGCCAAGCGTCCTCGCGAGAGCGGTGGCGGCATCCTCATGGGGCGCCCGTTCGGTGTGCCCGTCTACGTCGCGCCCAGCTGGTTCCTCGTCGCCGCCCTCATCACCTGGGTCTTCGGCGGACAGCTCGACCGCGTCCTGCCCGAGCTCGGCGGCCTCCGCTATCTGGTCTCGCTCTTCTTCGCCGTCGCCTTCTACGCCTCGGTGCTGGTGCACGAGCTGGCGCACACGGTCGCGGCCCTGCGCTTCAAGCTCCCCGTGCGCCGGATCCAGCTCCAGTTCTTCGGCGGCGTCTCCGAGATCGAGAAGGAGAGCGAGACCCCCGGCCGTGAATTCGTCCTCGCCTTCGTCGGGCCGCTGCTGTCCCTGATCCTGGCCGGGCTGTTCTACCTCGGCATGCTGGCCGTCGAGCCGGGCACCGTGCCCGGCGTGCTGCTGGCCGGACTGATGATCTCCAACCTCCTGGTGGCGGCCTTCAACCTGCTGCCCGGCCTCCCCCTCGACGGCGGGCGCATGCTCCGTGCCGTCGTCTGGAAGATCAGCGGCAAGCCCATGACCGGCACGGTCGCCGCGGCCTGGATCGGCCGCGCGCTCGCCGTCGGCGTCCTCGTCGGCCTCCCGATGCTCACCCAGGCCGGCCTCGGCGACGGGGCGCCGAGCTTCGGCGGCGTCGACTCCCTCACCGACGCCCTGCTCGCCGCGATCCTCGCCGCCATCATCTGGACCGGCGCGGGCAACAGCCTGCGCATGGCCCGCCTCCGCGAGCGCCTCCCCGGCCTGCGGGCCCGCACCCTCACCCGCCGCGCCGTTCCCGTCGAGGCCGCCACCCCGCTCTCCGAGGCCCTGCGCCGCGCGGGCGAGGCGGGCGCCCGCGCCCTCGTCGTCGTCGACGGCCTGGGCACCCCCACCGCGCTGGTCCGCGAGGCGGCCATCGTCTCCGTCCCCGAGCACCGCCGCCCCTGGGTCGCCGTCAGCGCCCTCGCCCAGGACCTCAAGGACGGCATGCGCGTCTCCGCCGAGCTCGCCGGCGAGGACCTCCTCGACATCCTGCGCGCCACCCCCGCCACCGAGTACCTCGTGGTCGAGGAGACCGGCGAGGTCTACGGCGTCCTCGCGACCTCCGACGTCGAACGCGCCTTCGTCGCCGCGATGTCCCGCACGCCCTCCTGACCCCGTGGGCGGGCCGCCGTGTCCGTACCCCCGCCCGATCACGGGTAGGCTGGTCACATGTCCGAACCGACCGGTGCCGCCCGCCGTCGCGGCCCCTTCCAGGTCGGGGACCAGGTCCAGCTCACCGACCCCAAGGGACGCCACTACACCTTCACGCTCGAAGCCGGGAAGCAGTTCCACACCCACAAGGGTGCCTTCCCGCACGACGAGCTGATCGGTGCTCCCGAGGGCAGTGTTGTCCGTACCACGGGAAACGTCGCCTACCTCGCGCTGCGCCCCCTGCTCCCCGACTATGTCCTGTCCATGCCGCGCGGAGCCGCCGTGGTCTACCCCAAGGACGCGGGGCAGATCCTGGCCATGGCCGACATCTTCCCCGGCGCCCGCGTCGTGGAAGCCGGTGTCGGCTCCGGCTCCCTGAGCAGCTTCCTGCTGCGCGCCATCGGCGACCAGGGCATGCTGCACTCCTACGAGCGCCGCGCCGACTTCGCCGAGATCGCCACGCAGAACGTCGAGCGCTACTTCGGCGGCCCGCACCCCGCGTGGCAGCTGACCGTCGGCGACCTCCAGGACAACCTGTCCGACACGGACGTCGACCGCGTCATCCTCGACATGCTCGCCCCCTGGGAGTGCCTCGAGGCCGTGCGCAAGGCGCTCGTCCCCGGCGGCATCCTGTGCTGCTACGTGGCCACCACGACCCAGCTCGCGCGGACCGTCGAGTCCATCCGCGAGATCGGCTGCTTCGCCGAGCCGTCCGCCTGGGAGACCATGGTCCGCACCTGGCACGTGGAGGGTCTGGCCGTGCGCCCCGACCACCGCATGATCGGGCACACCGGCTTCCTGCTCACCGCCCGCCGCCTCGCGGACGGCGTGGAGCCGCCGCTGCGGCGCCGCCGCCCGGCGAAGGGGGCTTACGGCGAGGACTACGCAGGACCTGGCAGTCAGAGCGGTTCCGCCGAGAGCTGACCCCTCACCTCGATCACCGCGGCGCCGCCGCCGGGAACCGCGCCACGCGGAACTCGGCGGCGGCGTCCGTCCGTTGGGGCCCCGTGAGCACGACACGGGCCCGGCCCCGCTGTTCCCCGCCGCCGGGCGATATGGCACGATGCGGATCATCCCCCGCAGCCCAGCTCACAGGAGTCAGCGCGCGTGCAGCCACCGGCAGGGCACACCCCGTCCACGGCCTCCGGACCACTCCCGCACCACCGGGCGCGCCCCGTGCACTGGGTGATCACCGCGGCCGCGCTGGCCGCCGTGGTCGTCTGCGCCTCCCTCGTCGGACCGCGCGACGAGACCGCCGCCGCTTCGGCGCCCCGCGCCGCTGCCCCGGCGGGCCCCGCTCCGGACGCCCGCGCCGCGCACTTCCCGCTCGACTGCGGTGGCCGGCCGGTCGACGTCGTACGCCAGGCCGCCGCCGACCTCGACGGTGACGGGCGGCCCGAGACCACCGCCGTCGTGCGCTGCGCGTCCGGCGGCGGCACTCCGGCCAGCGGGGTCTACGTCCTCGCGCCGCCGCCCGCGGAGGGGCGGCCGCCGCGCGTCCTGGCCACCCTGGTCGACCCCGCGGAGAAGATGAGCGTCACGGGCTTCCGCGTGACAGGGGAGACCGTTTCGGCCACTCTGCTCGGCTACTCCTCCGCGAGAGTGCCGCGTTGCTGTCCCGACATGAGCCGGAATGTCGAATGGCGGTGGCGCGACGGGAAGTTCGCGCTCACCGCCCTGCCGGTCGCGGGGAGTGTGTGATCCGTCACTCCGCGTCGGGGCCGTAGACCTCGACCTTGTCGGAGACGCGGCGGACGTGGATGCAGTCGCCGGGGCAGTCCTTCGCCGAGTCGCGCACGTCGGTCAGCAGCGGCAGCGGCACCGGCGTCGTGGCGCCCGCGTCCTGCAACAGCTCGTCGTCGGCGCTCTTCACATACGCCAGGCCGTCGATGTCCAGCTCGAAGACGTCGGGGGCGTACTGCGCGCAGATGCCGTCGCCCGTACAGAGATCCTGGTCGATCCAGACCTCCAGCGGCTCCGCGCCGGCGGCCTCCGCCGTGGTGGCCAGGGACTCCTCGGCCGCGGTGGCTTCGGCGACCCCGGTGCTTCCGGGAGCACCGGCGTGGTCTTCGTTCTGCACGGTCATCTCGCCCTGCCGTTTCCTGCGTACGTGAATCAATTGGAGCCAGCCCTGACGGGTGTTGACCGACTCGACGATACAACCGCCCGCTTTCCGATGTTGATGGGTGGGTATTCCCCTGCTGTGGGGACGTGCGCAAGGGTGAAGATCGGACACACTCCGACCGGGTTTGTGATCTAGGGGTTTCAACCTGCACCCGCCCAGGTAGGGTCAGGAAGCGTCCAGCTCCCCTTGGAGGAGGTGAGGACCGTGGCAGCCCACGACGACGACATGAACCGCGGCATCCGGCCGGGACGAGGGTCTGACGACCTCGCGAGCCAGGTTGCCTATTTCGAGCAGGAGATCGCCGTCCTGCGGCGCAAGCTCGCCGACTCTCCGCGTCACACGAGGATTCTCGAAGAGCGGATCGTCGAGCTCCAGACGAACCTGGCCGGGGTGTCCGCTCAGAACGAGCGGCTCGCCAATACCCTCCGCGAGGCCCGCGACCAGATCGTCGCGCTCAAGGAGGAAGTCGACCGGCTCGCGCAGCCGCCGGCCGGCTTCGGGGTCTTCCTGCAGGCGAACGAGGACGGTACGGCGGACATCTTCACCGGAGGCCGCAAGCTCCGGGTCAATGTCAGCCCCACCCTCGAGCTCGACGACCTCCGGCGAGGCCAGGAGGTCATGCTCAACGAAGCGCTCAACGTGGTCGAAGCCATGGAGTACGAGCGGGCCGGTGACATCGTCACCCTCAAGGAGATCCTCGAGGACGGCGAGCGGGCCCTGGTCATCGGGCACACCGACGAGGAGCGGGTGGTGAGGCTCGCCGAGCCGCTGCTGGACACCACCATCCGCCCCGGCGACGCCCTGCTGCTCGAACCCCGATCCGGCTACGTCTACGAGGTCATCCCGAAGAGCGAGGTCGAGGAGCTCGTCCTCGAAGAGGTCCCGGACATCGACTACACGAAGATCGGCGGACTGGGCAACCAGATCGAGCTGATCCGCGACGCGGTCGAGCTCCCCTACCTCTACCCCGACCTCTTCAAGGAGCACGAACTGCGGCCGCCCAAGGGCGTGCTGCTGTACGGCCCGCCCGGCTGCGGCAAGACGCTCATCGCCAAGGCCGTCGCCAACTCCCTTGCCAAGAAGGTTGCGGAGGTCACCGGCCAGCCCGCGGGGAAGAGCTTCTTCCTGAACATCAAGGGCCCCGAGCTGCTCAACAAGTACGTCGGCGAGACCGAGCGGCACATCCGGCTGATCTTCCAGCGGGCCAGGGAGAAGGCGAGCGAGGGCACGCCCGTCATTGTCTTCTTCGACGAGATGGACTCCCTCTTCCGCACCCGCGGCTCCGGCGTCAGCTCGGACGTGGAGAACACCATCGTCCCGCAGCTGCTCTCCGAGATCGACGGCGTGGAGGGCCTGGAGAACGTCATCGTCATCGGCGCCTCCAACCGCGAGGACATGATCGACCCCGCGATCCTGCGCCCCGGCCGCCTCGATGTGAAGATCAAGATCGAGCGTCCGGACGCGGAGGCGGCCAAGGACATCTTCTCGAAGTACCTGACCGCCACCCTGCCCATCCACACGGACGACCTCGCCGAGCACGGCGGCGACGCCAAGGCGGCCGTGGCCGGGATGATCCAGTCGGTGGTCGAGCAGATGTACGCGGAATCCGAGGAGAACCGCTTCCTGGAGGTCACCTACGCCAACGGTGACAAGGAAGTCCTCTACTTCAAGGACTTCAACTCCGGCGCGATGATCCAGAACATTGTGGACCGGGCCAAGAAAATGGCGATCAAGGCATTCCTGGACCACAACCAGAAGGGCCTGCGCGTCTCCCACCTGCTCGCCGCCTGCGTGGACGAGTTCAAGGAGAACGAGGACCTGCCCAACACCACCAACCCGGACGACTGGGCCCGTATCTCCGGGAAGAAGGGCGAGCGGATCGTCTTCATCCGCACCCTCGTCACCGGAAAGCAGGGCGCCGACACCGGTCGCTCCATCGACACGGTGGCCAACACCGGTCAGTATCTGTAAAACCGTCGTCCGGCTGCGGATGTCCTACCCCCCGCTTTTGGCGGGGGGACACCCAGGGCGTCCGTGGCCGGACGTGTTTTCCGCCGCCTTTTCGGCGGCTCCCGGTCTCCGTGAGATTTTCCGCCAGGTGTGCACCAGGATTTCGCCACGACGGCGCCGATCGACCGGGTACGGCACGAACCGGAGCAATGACTGTAATGATCTCCCCACCGCCGCAAAGCCGTTCTAGGCTCTTCGGTACCACCGCTCAGCGCGTGGGGGAGCACACGGACCGGAAGCGCAGCGGTACTTGAGCGCCGACCCCATTCCGGGGCGCCGCCGGGCAAGGAGGGCCGCATGACCGTACGGCGAGTAATGGGCATTGAGACGGAGTACGGGATCTCCGTCCCCGGTCACCCGAACGCCAATGCCATGCTCACCTCGTCCCAGATCGTCAACGCCTACGCGGCGGCGATGCACCGGGCGCGACGAGCCCGCTGGGACTTCGAGGAGGAGAATCCGCTGCGGGACGCCCGCGGCTTCGACCTCGCCCGCGAGGCCGCCGACTCCAGCCAGCTCACGGACGAGGACATCGGCCTGGCCAATGTCATCCTCACCAACGGGGCCCGGCTGTACGTCGACCACGCGCACCCCGAGTACAGCTCCCCGGAGATCACCAATCCGCGGGACGCCGTCCTCTGGGACAAGGCGGGGGAGCGGATCATGGCCGAGGCCGCCGAGCGCGCCGCCCAGCTGCCCGGAGCCCAGCCGATCCACCTCTACAAGAACAACACCGACAACAAGGGCGCGTCCTACGGCACCCACGAGAACTACCTGATGAAGCGGGAGACCCCCTTCTCGGACATCGTGCGCCACCTGACGCCCTTCTTCGTCTCCCGGCAGGTGGTCACCGGAGCGGGCCGGGTGGGCATCGGGCAGGACGGCCGGGAGCACGGCTTCCAGCTCAGCCAGCGCGCGGACTACTTCGAGGTCGAGGTCGGCCTGGAGACCACGCTCAAGCGGCCCATCATCAACACCCGCGACGAGCCGCACGCCGACGCCGAGAAGTACCGCCGGCTGCATGTGATCATCGGCGACGCCAACCTCTCGGAGATCTCCACCTACCTCAAGCTCGGCACCACCGCCCTGGTGCTCTCGATGATCGAGGACCGGTTCATCACCGCCGACCTCGCCGTCGAGCAGCCCGTCCGCACCCTCCACCAGGTCAGCCACGACCCGACCCTCAAGCGCCTCGTCACGCTCCGCAGCGGGCGCACGCTCACGGCCGTCCAGCTCCAGATGGAGTATTTCGAGCTGGCCCGCAAATACGTGGAGGACCGCTTCGGGGCGGACGCGGACGAGCAGACCAAGGACGTGCTCGGCCGCTGGGAGGACGTGCTGGGGCGGCTGGAGCACGACCCGATGAGCCTCGCCGGGGAGCTGGACTGGGTGGCCAAGCGCGAGCTCCTGGAGGGCTACCGGCGCCGGGACGGCCTGGACTGGGACGCGGCCCGGCTGCACCTGGTGGACCTGCAGTACGCGGACGTGCGGGCCGACAAGGGCCTCTACAACCGCCTCGCGGCCCGCGGCAGGATGAAGCGCCTGCTGGACGAGACCGAGGTCGGGCGCGCCCGCACGGCACCGCCGGAGGACACCCGGGCGTACTTCCGCGGCCGCTGTCTCGAACAGTACGCCGACGACGTGGCGGCCGCGTCCTGGGACTCGGTGATCTTCGATCTGCCGGGCCGGGACTCCCTGCAGCGGGTGCCCACCCTGGAGCCGCTGCGCGGCACGCGCAACCACGTCAAGGAGCTCCTGGACCGCTGCCGCACCGCGGAGGAGCTGGTGCGGGTGCTTTCGGGCGGCTGAGGGGTCTGAGAAGCGGGGGAACCGGGAATCATCACGGTGGTTCCGGGACGTTGTAGCAAGTACAGGGCCGATGTCGGACCCTGCTTGTAGGGTCTGAACGAGAACGTCCGATCTTGTACGTCGAACCGAGCGGGGTGAGGGATATGGCGACCAAGGACACCGGCGGCGGGCAGCAGAAGGCCACGCGATCCACGGAGGACGTGGAGGAGCAGGCGCAGGACGCGCAGGTCTCGGAGGATCTCAAGGAGCGGCAGGAGAAGCTCTCCGACGACGTCGACTCCGTGCTCGACGAGATCGACGACGTCCTCGAGGAGAACGCGGAGGACTTCGTCCGGAGCTTCGTGCAAAAGGGCGGCGAGTAGTCCGCTCCCCCTGTCGCGAGTACGGCCTGGGTCAGGCCGAGTTGTCCGGCCCGGCGGGGTCGCGGAGAGGTCGCCGACGTGATCTGTCCCGCTGCTCCGTCCGGGCGGGTGGATCGCGATCAAGGGACGGGTAAGGTCCCTGGCGTACTGTGCTTCAGCTGCAAGCGGCGTTGGGGCATCACGATCGGGCGGCCGTCATGGGGGCGGGCCGCCGCATATGTGGAAGGAAACGTGTGGAAGCCAACACTCGTGGCACCGGGCGTCTGCCGGCAGCCTTCCTGACGCCCGGGTCCTCCTCGTTCATGGACTTCCTCGGCGCGCACTCGCCGGAACTGCTGCCGGGCAACCGCCCGCTGCCTCCGGTGAAGGGCGCGGTGGAGGCCCCGCACGGGACGACCATCGTCGCGGCGTCGTTCCCCGGCGGCGTGGTGCTGGCCGGTGACCGCAGGGCGACGATGGGCAATGTCATCGCGCAGCGTGACATCGAGAAGGTCTTCCCGGCCGACGAGTACTCGGCCGTCGGGATCGCGGGCACGGCGGGGCTGGCCGTGGAGATGGTCAAGCTCTTCCAGCTCGAACTGGAGCACTTCGAGAAGGTCGAGGGCGTCCAGCTCTCGCTGGAGGGCAAGGCCAACCGGCTGTCCACCATGATCCGCAGCAATCTCGGCATGGCCATGCAGGGCCTCGCCGTGGTGCCGCTCTTCGCCGGCTGGGACGTCGACCGGCAGAAGGGCCGGATCTTCTCCTACGACGTGACCGGCGGCCGCTCCGAGGAGCACGGCTTCGCGGCCACCGGCTCCGGGTCGGTCTTCGCGCGCGGCTCGTTGAAGAAGCTCTTCCGCGAGGACTTGACGGAGAGTCAGACCGCCACGCTCGTCGTCCAGGCGCTCTACGACGCCGCCGACGACGACTCCGCGACGGGCGGGCCCGACCTCGCGCGCCGCATCTATCCGATCGTCACCGTCATCACCGACGAGGGCTTCCGGAAGCTGACCGAGGCGCAGTGCTCCGAGATCGTCCGCGCGATCCACGACCGGCGGCTCGAGGAGCCGGACGGGCCGCGCGCCGCACTGCTCTGAGGTTCCACGGAATGTACTCGTCTAGGACAGAAAGGGACGGATAGCCGGTGTCGACGCCGTTCTATGTCTCACCCCAGCAGGCCATGGCCGACCGTGCCGAGTACGCCCGCAAGGGCATCGCGCGCGGCCGCAGCGTCGTCGTGCTCCAGTACGCCGACGGCGTCGTCTTCGTGGCCGAGAACCCGTCCCGCGCGCTGCACAAGGTCAGCGAGATCTACGACCGGATCGCCTTCGCGGCGGTGGGGAAGTACAACGAGTTCGAGAACCTCCGGATCGGCGGCGTCCGTTACGCCGACCTGCGGGGCTATACCTACGACCGTGACGACGTCACCGCCCGTGGCCTCGCCAATGTCTACGCCCAGACGCTGGGCAACATCTTCTCCAGCGCCGCTGAGAAGCCGTACGAGGTCGAGCTGATCGTCGCGGAGGTCGGGGCGGGCCCCGAGGACGACCAGATCTACCGCCTGCCGCACGACGGGTCCATCGTCGACGAGCACGGCTCGGTCGCGGTCGGCGGCAACGCCGACCAGATCAGCAGCTACCTCGACCAGCGCCACCGGGACGGCATGACCCTGGCCGAGGCGCTCAAGCTCGCGGTCGAGTCCCTGACCCGGGACAACAACGGCGGGGAGCGCACGCTCACCGCCGAGCAGCTGGAGGTCGCCGTCCTGGACCGGACGCGGCCGCAGCAGCGCAAGTTCAAGCGGGTGCTGGGCCGTCAGCTCTCCCGCCTGCTGGACGGGGAGGCGGTTCCGGCCGACGCCGAGGAGGACGCGGCGGACGAGCCGGAGGCCGGCTCCGCGGAGAGCTGACGCTCCGCCCTCAGAGGCCGGGCGTGCCGGAGGATCCGGCCCGCCCGGCCTCTGTCGTACTGCCCCGCACCACCAGCTCGACCGGCAGGGCGGGCGCCGTGGTGGCGCGGCCGTCGAGCACCGCCATCAGCGTGCGCATGCCCGCCTCGCCGACGGCCTCCGCGGGCAGCCGGACGGTGGTCAGCTCGGGTTCGACGGCCGTCGCCAGGGAGAGGTCGTCGAAGCCGGTCACCGAGACGTTGTCGGGCACCCGCAGGCCGAGCCGCCGGGCCGCCTTGCACGCGCCCGCCGCCAGGATGTCGTCGTCGCAGATCAGCGCGGTCGGGCGGGCGCCGGGCCGGGTGAGGGCGCGCTCCGCGGCCCGCAGGCCGTCGGCGACGGCGAGCGCGGCGGGCTCGGTGCGCAGCTCGGTGCCGGGCACCTCGCGCAGCGCGTCGGCGAGCGCCCTGGCCCGTACGTGGAAGGTCCACGAGTCGACATCGGCCGCGAGGTGCGTGAAGCGCCGGTGGCCGAGCGCGAGCAGGTGCTCGGTCACCTGCCGCATGCCGTCCGCGACGTCGAAGTTGACGGTCGCCGCCGTCTCGGCGCGCCGGGGGTCGCTGTCGAGCATGACCAGCGGCAGCCCGCCCTCGCGGATGGCGGCCAGGGCGTCCGCCGCCATGGAGGAGGCGATGATGCCGTCGAGCGTGGCGCGCGCCGAGGCGAAGGGGTCGCGGGCGGGGCCGACGCCCTCCGGTGAGGGGTAGAGGAGCACACCGACGCCGTGTTCGGCGGCGACGCGGGCCGCGCCGGTGTAGACGCGGGCGAAGAACTCGTTGGTGAGTGCCGGGACGACCAGCAGGGCGGTCCTGGCCCGGCCGAGCCGGAGGTTGCGGGCGGCGAGGTTGGGGCGGTAGCCCAGGCTGCGGGCCGCGGACCGTACGGCCTCGGCGGTCCGCTCGGAGACCCGCCCGCGCCACTTCTCACCCATGACGAGCGAGACGGTCGCCTGCGAAACCCCCGCGACCCGCGCCACGTCCCGGCTGGTGGCCCGGGCCCCGGTGCGCGGCCCCCGGATACTGGGCCACCGGCCGGCGTCACCCGCGCCGCGCCGCTCACTCCCCACAGGGCCCGGGGAACCGGCCGGCGGGGCGGCCCCGGTGGGCTTGTCGTCGCGTACTGTTGAACGTCCCTCGGGCGTCCCGCCGCGCCGCTCGCCCGGCGAGGCCCCGGCACCGCCGGTCCGCGTCCGGCCGGGGTGCGGGGTGTCCCCGGCGGCGTCTCCGGCCGGCGTCCGGCCGTGGCCTTCCGCCGCAGTGTCCTGCCGCCCGCTCGACGTGGCTCCGGTCACCGCCGGGCCCGGCAGCCCGGCACGCGTCCTGTCGGCCGCCGGGCCGTCCGCCCGTGCGCCGTCCGTCCGCCGAGAATTGCTCGACACTGGCAGCCTCCCCGTTCGCTCGCTCGCCGCAGGCGGCCCGGTGGACCGGCGGAGCCTCATCATGGTACGTATAACGTCAACGGTTATACGTAAAACCCGACCCTCGGGAAGGGATCGGGAAGAGAAGCGGAGTCATCGATGGCGGCCGGTTACGGCGACATGCTCAGGACGCGGTACGCGGCGCGTCTGCTGACCGGCACCCTCGTGGGGCGGTTGCCGAACGCCACCGCCGCGCTCGCGATCGTGCTGTTCGTGCGCGCCGAGGGCGGCAGCCTCGGGCTCGCCAGCGCCCTCTCCGCCGTCTACGGCGTGGCCAACGCCGTCGGCCAGCCGCTGCTCGGCCGGGCCGTCGACCTCTACGGCCAGCCGAAGGTGATGTTCCCCGCGGCCGTGCTGTCCGCGCTGGGCATGACCCTCTTCGCCGTCGGGAGCCTCGACCCGCTGCCGCTGCCCTACCTCGCCATGGTCGTGGCCGGCTTCTTCACGCCACCGCTGGAGGGCGGGCTGCGCGCGCTGTGGCCCTCGGTCCTCAAGGACGAGGGGCGCATCCACGCCGCGTACTCCCTCGACGCCATCGCGCAGGAAGTGATGTACGTCGTCGGGCCGTTGATCATCACCGGCTTCGTCGCCTTCTGGTCCCCGGCCGGCGCGCTCTACGTCATCAATCTGCTCGGCGTCCTCGGCGCGCTCGCGGTCGTCACCTCGCCGCCCTCGCGGCAGTGGCGCAGCGAGCCCCGCGACGCGCACTGGCTGGGCGCGCTGCGCTCGCGCGGACTGCTGGTGCTGCTCGGGACGTTCTTCTGCATCGGTACGGCGCTGGGCTCGATAGCCCTGGCGGCCGTCGCCTACGGCGGCGACCACGGCGGCGACACGGTCGCCGGTTACCTCCTCTCCGCCCTCGGCGTGGGCGCGCTCATCGGCGGCACGATCTACGGAGCCCGCCAGTGGCCGGGCACCCCGGAGCAGCGGCTGCGGGTGCTCGTGGCCGGACTCGCGGTCTGCTACGTGCCGCTGCTGCTGGTCCCCGGCGTCGTCGCGATGACGGTGCTGGCCGGTGTGGCGGGCGTCTTCCTGGCGCCGTCGCTGGCCTGTGCGTTCGTCGTCGTCGACCGGCACGCGCTGCGCGGCACGGTCACCGAGGCGTTCTCCTGGCTGGTGACGTCCTTCGGTGTGGGCGCGGCCATCGGCACGGCCTTCGCGGGTCCGGCGGTGGAGAACGGCGGCGGTGTCACGGCGGGGTTCGCGGTCGCGGTGTGCGGCGGATTCGCGGCGCTGCTGGTGCTGGTCCTGGCGCGGCGCGCCCTGCGGGCCCCGGAGGCTCCGTCCACGGTCGTGGCCCGGTCGGAAAATGATCGGAACGGTGCGGTCGAACCCGGTTTCAGCACAGGGGTTCAGGCGTAATGTTCAGGCATGGACCGCCGCATTTTCGGGCTGGAGAACGAGTACGGCGTCACGTGCACGTTCAGGGGACAGCGCCGACTGTCACCTGACGAAGTGGCGCGCTACCTCTTCCGCCGTGTCGTTTCCTGGGGGCGCAGCAGCAATGTCTTCCTGCGCAACGGTGCTCGTCTCTATCTGGATGTGGGTTCGCACCCCGAATACGCAACTCCGGAGTGCGACAGTGTGATCGAGCTGGTCACCCACGACAAAGCGGGCGAGCGCATTCTCGAAGGACTCCTCGTCGATGCCGAACGGCGCCTGCACGAGGAGGGGATCGCGGGCGACGTCTATCTGTTCAAGAACAACACCGACTCGGCCGGAAACTCCTACGGTTGCCATGAAAACTATCTCGTGGCCCGGCACGGCGAGTTCTCCCGCCTGGCGGACATCCTCATTCCCTTCCTCGTCACCCGGCAGCTGCTGTGCGGCGCGGGCAAGGTGCTCCAGACCCCGCGCGGCGCGGTCTACTGCGTGAGCCAGCGCGCGGAGCACATCTGGGAGGGCGTCAGCTCCGCGACGACGAGATCGCGCCCGATCATCAACACCCGGGACGAGCCGCACGCGGACGCCGAGCGCTACCGCCGCCTGCACGTGATCGTCGGCGACTCGAACATGTCCGAGACGACGATGCTGCTGAAGGTGGGCGCCACCGACCTCGTCCTGCGGATGATCGAGGCCGGGACGGTGATGCGCGACCTGACCCTGGAGAACCCGATCCGGGCGATCCGCGAGGTCAGCCACGACATCACCGGCCGCCGCAAGGTGCGGCTCGCCAGCGGCCGCGAGGCGTCGGCCCTGGAGGTCCAGCAGGAGTATTACGAGAAGGCCGTCGACTTCTGCGAGCGCCGCGGCATCCGCACGGGCACGGTCGAGCGGGTCCTGGAGCTGTGGGGCCGCACCCTGGAGGCGATCCGTGACGAGGATCTCGACCGGATCGACACCGAGATCGACTGGGTGATGAAGTACCGCCTCATCGAGCGGTACCGCGCGAAGAACAACATCACCATGTCGCACCCGCGGATCGCCCAGATAGACCTCGCGTACCACGACATCCACCGCCGCCGCGGGCTCTACTACCTCCTGGAGAAGCGCGGGCAGGCGGCCCGGGTGTGCAACGACCTGAAGATCTTCGAGGGCAAGTCGGTGCCCCCGCAGACCACTCGGGCCCGGCTGCGCGGTGACTTCATCCGGCGGGCCCAGGAGCAGCGCCGTGACTTCACCGTCGACTGGGTGCATCTGAAGCTCAATGACCAGGCGCAGCGCACGGTGTTGTGCAAGGACCCGTTCCGTTCGGTGGACGACCGGGTGGAGAAGCTGATCGCCGGGATGTAGTTCCGTCCGCCGTCCGTCACGGCAGCGCGCCGGGGCCGCACCCGGCGCGCTGCCGTGTCGGGCAGCGGTTGATCCAGGTGGCTCAGGCCGTAGAGTGGCGGGCACTGCTCAGACCCCCCTAGCCCGAGTTGGACTGATGAACCTCACGAAGAACACGCGTCGCCTCGCCGCGGCGTTGGCCGTGCCTGTCCTGCTGTTCACTGCCGCGGCGTGCGGGTCCGACGACGGCGGCTCGTCCGACTCCAAGGTGAAGGTGGAGGGGAAGTTCGGGGACAAGCCGGACATCTCCGCGCCGAAGGACGCCAAGGCCGGTGACAAGGTCTCGACGAAGACCTTGGTCGAGGGCAAGGGCGCCACCGTGGAGAAGGGCGCGTTCGTCCGGCTCGACTATGTCGGTCAGGCGATGAAGGCGGACAAGCCGCTCGTCAGCAGCTGGATGTCGCCGACCGGCGGCGCCGAGAAGGGCCCGCGGCGCCAGGCCGTGGCGCAGACCGGCCAGCCCGGCCGCGAGCTGCCCACGAAGGTGCTGGACGAGGTCGTCGGCAAGAAGGCCGGCAGCCGGATCGAGGTCGAGGGCACCGCCAAGGCGCTGGTCGGCGAGGAGCTCAACCCGCAGGCCGGGGTCACCCCCGAGGACGGCCTGGTGTGGGTCATCGACATCGTCGGGACGCAGAAGGTCGACCCGAAGAGCGAGGCCAAGGGCGAGCAGGCCAAGCCGGATTCGGGCATGCCCGAGGTGAAGGCCGCCCCGCAGAAGGCCGCGGAGATCACCATCCCCAAGGACGAGAAGGCGCCGACCGACCTCAAGCAGCAGCTGCTGATCAAGGGCGACGGCGCGGAGGTCAAGGCCGGTGACGGTCTGATCGCGCAGTACACGGGCGTGAAGTGGGAGGACGGCAAGAAGTTCGACTCCTCCTGGGACCACGGTGGCGCCACCGCCTTCCAGATCGGCACCGGCTCGGTCGTCCAGGGCTGGGACAAGGGCCTGGTCGGCAAGCACGTCGGCGACCGCGTCGAGCTGGTCATCCCGCCGAAGCTGGCCTACGAGGGCCAGTCGCAGAGCGGCCTCGACAAGAACACCCTGGTCTTCGTCGTCGACATCGTGGGCAAGGTCTGACCTCCGGGTCCGCCTTCCCCGTGGCATCTGCCAGACTTGCCCGGTTGTCCGCAGGATTTTTCACAGGAGAACTTTCGTGAGCATCGACAAGCCCGAGATCGACTTCCCCGAGGGCCCGGCCCCCACCGACCTTGAGATCAAGGACATCTGGGACGGCGACGGCGCCGTCGCCGAGGCCAAGGACTTCGTCAAGGTCCACTACGTGGGCGTGGCCTTCTCCACCGGCGAGGAGTTCGACGCGAGCTGGAACCGCGGCCAGGCGCTGGAGTTCCAGCTCGGCGTCGGCCAGGTCATCCAGGGCTGGGACCAGGGCGTCCAGGGCATGAAGGTCGGCGGCCGCCGCAAGCTGGTCATCCCGGCCCACCTCGCCTACGGCGACCGCGGCGCGGGCAATGCCATCGCCCCGGGCGAGACCCTGATCTTCGTCTGCGACCTGATGGGTGTCACCAAGCGCTGACGCCCCTGTGGCATGAGCGCGTGACGGGCCGAGGGCCCATGCCTGCGGGCATGGGCCCTCGGCTTTTGTCGTACGACCACCGAGCGGTACGGTCAACGGTTGAGAGCACAAGTAGAGAGGGCGTCGATGGCGATTGCCAAGGCCGAGCGGCTGATGAACCTGGCGCTGTGCCTGCTGGGCACGCGCCGTCCGCTCAGCAAGCGGGAGCTGCGGGCCTCGATCGAGGCATACCTCGAAGCCTTCGGGCCGGGACACGGAACCGGCTCCGGGCCCGGGCGGAGCGCGGCCTCGGGCGGCGAGGGCACGGGCAACGGCGGCGATGACGCCTTCAACCGCATGTTCGAGCGCGACAAGGACGACCTCCGCGAGCTCGGTCTGATCATCGAGACCGTGGAGAGCGTCGACGGCGAGACCGGCTACCTCGCCCGCCGCGACAGCAACCGCCTCCCGCCCGTCACCCTCGACGTCGAGGAGGCCGCCGCCCTGGGCCTGGCCGCCAAGGTCTGGCAGCAGGCGCGTCTCGCCGGTGCCGCCAGCGGCGCGCTCCAGAAGCTGCGCGCCGCCGGGATGCCGCTCGCGGAGGATCCGTACGAGGGCAACATGGCGCTCGAACCGCGCATCCCCGTCCACGAGGCGGCCTTCGAGCCGCTGATGCTCGCCGCCCGCGACCGCCGCCCCGTGACCTTCGACTACCGCAAGGCCAACGCCGCGCGCCCCGAGCAGCGGCACGTCGAGCCCTGGACGCTGGAGTGCTGGCGCGGCCACTGGTATCTGGCGGGCTGGGACCGCGACCGCGGTGCCGAGCGGGTCTTCCGGCTCTCCCGGATCACCGGCCGGGTGCGCTCGCGCGGCATCCCCTTCACCGCCCCCGTGCCCGACCATGTGACCGTCCGCGGGACGGTCGAGAGCTGGGCGGGGGAGACGGCGACCGGCACCGCCCGGATCAAGGTGCGGGCCGGCCACGGCTATCCGCTGCGCGCCCGCGCCCTCGCCGCCCGCGACCTGGGCGACGGCTGGGACGAGCTGGAGATTCCGTACGGCCACGGGCTGGACGCCTGGCTGGTCGAGTTCGGCCCGGACGTGATCGTGCTGGAACCCGCCGAACTGCGGGCCGACGTGCTCGACCGGCTGCGTGCCGTGGCCAAGGGCTGAACCGGAGCAGGACAAGAGCGGGAAAGGGACGGACCCACTTCTTATGGCCGGAAACGCCATTGACCAGACCCGGCGGATGCTGTCGCTGGTCACTTACCTGCGGGAGCGCCCCGGCGCCCGGGTCGCCGATGTCGCGCGCGCCTTCGGGATCACCGAGGACGAGCTGATCGGCGACCTCGACGTGCTGCCCATGTGCGGCACCAGCTTCCGCGGCGGTGACCTGCTGGACATCGACACCGACGGCGACCGCATCTGGTGGCACAACCCGGACGCGTCCGGCACGAGCACCGGCGAGCCGCTTCGGCTCGCCGCCGACGAGGCCACCGCGCTGCTGGTCGCCGCGCGTGCCGTCGCGACCCTGCCCGGCCTGCGCGAGGGCGACCGGCAGGCGCTGGTGCGCGCCACCGCCAAGATCGAGGCCGCGGCGGGCGAGGCGGCCGGTGCCAGCTCCCGCCTCTCGGTCACCTTCGAGTCCGAGGGCGGCGTCTTCGCCGACGTCGACCGGGCCATCGCCGAGCGCCGCCGCGTCTGGCTGCGCTACTACTCTCCCGCGCGGGACGAGCTCACCGAGCGCGAGGTCGACCCGATCCGGCTGTTCGCCGTGGGCCACACCTATATGGAGGCCTGGTGCAGGCTCTCGGAGGCGCGGCGCACCTTCCGCCTCGACCGGGTGGCCGAGATCCGGATCCTCGACGAGCAATCCGACCCGCCGCCCGTGGAGCTGCGGGACCTCTCCGAGGGCCTGGTGCAGCCGGCGGCCGAGGACCCGGAGGTCGTCATCGAGGTCGGGCCCGGCGGCCGCTGGGTCGCCGAGTACTACCCGCACGACAGCGCCGAGGAACTGCCCGAGGGCGGCTTGCGGATCACGCTGCGCACCCCCGACCCCGCGTCGCTGCGCCGGCTGGCGCTGCGGCTCGGCCGCGACGGGCGGATCGTCACCCCGCCGGAGCTGGCGGAGAGCGCGCGCGACGCGGCCCGTGAGGCCCTCGCGGCGTACGGCGAGTGACCACGGTGGTTTCGGGGAGAGGGGCGGGACGCATGGGCGGGGACGTACTGGGCGCCGGAAGGGCCGTGGCCGCGATCTTCAAGGCGGCCTGCCCGGACTGCCGGGGGCGCTTCGAGCTGGCGGCCGGGGCGCTGCGGCTGGCGATCGGCGCGAGCGACCGGACGACCTTCTACTCCTTCACCTGCCCCGACTGCGGCTCCGCCGTCCGCAAGCCGGCCGGGGAGCGGATCATCGAGCTGCTCACGGGTGGCGGAGTGCGTACGCTCCGGTTGCACTCGTCGGTGTGACGCCCGGGTCGGCGCCCGTCAGACCCGCCCTTTCCGGCCATCCCGCACACCCCGATAGGCTCGTTCCCATGTTCTGGCCCATGCTCGCCATCGCCCTCGCCTTCTGCGGCATCGCCGTGCTCGGCGTGCTCGCCGCCCGGGTCCTCGTAGAGGTGCGGCGGCTGGCCCGGCAGGTGTCCGAGAGCTCGGTGCGGATCACCCGCGCCGCCGAGGACCTCGAACGGGCGGCGACCCCGCTGGCCGGCCAGGCCGCGTCGGCTTTCCACCAGGACTGAGCGGGAGCCGCGGCCGGAGTGGCGGGGGCGGCCGCAGCACTCTCCTGTGGCCCGGAAGCTGGCGGTACGCTGTTTCGGGTGGCCCTGCTGACGAGGCGGAGGGCCGCAACCGGGCGTACGTGCGGGGATTGCCCAGCGTTAACCCCTGCGCGTTACGATCGCTGCCGTACAGCTGGTGGACAAATGTCCGATCAGTCGGCAGTACCCACCCCCATGCCGCTTCGGTGAGAAGGTAAACGCATATGTTCGGAAGGCTCGGCGCCCCCGAGATCATCCTCATCCTCGTCGTCGTTGTCCTGCTGTTCGGTGCGAAGAAGCTCCCGGACATGGCGCGCTCCCTCGGCAAGTCCGCCCGGATCCTCAAGAGCGAGGCCAAGGCCATGCGCTCGGAGGGCCAGGACAACGCCTCCGCGCCGGCCGACCCGCCCGCCACGGGCCAGACTCCCCGTACGATCAAGGCGGCTCCCGGCGACACCACCGCACGCCCGGTGAGCGAGACCAGCGAACGCACGACGCAGCACTGATCCAGGGACGACTGGGACGGCCGCCCGTGGTGACCGTCTGCCGCACGAGATAGGGACGTGGGTTGCCCAAGCCTGCCCGCAAGAAGGAGAAGGACCCCGAGGGGCGGATGCCGCTCGCGGACCACCTGCGTGAACTGCGCAACCGCCTGGCGAAGGCCGTGCTGGCCATCGTCGTGGTCGCGATCATCGCCGCGTTCTACAACAAGCAGATCATGGACTTCCTGTCCAGCCCGGTGCCCAAGTGCGCGAACCGGGATCTGTCGCAGAGCCACGGCGGCAACTGCGCCGTGCTGACGTTCAACACCCTGGCGTCGCCGTTCACGACCGTGGTGAAGGTGTGCCTGCTCGCGGGCGTCACCGTCTCCTCCCCGGTCTGGCTCTACCAGCTGTGGGCGTTCCTCGCGCCCGGCCTGCACAAGAACGAGAAGAAGTACACCATCGCCTTCGTGGCGACCGCCGCCCCGCTCTTCGTCGCGGGCGCCTACCTGGCGTACCTGATCATGCCCGCCAGCATGCGGGTGCTGCTCAGCGTCACCCCGGAGACCGCGGCCAACACCCTCGGCCTGAACGACATCCTCGACTTCACCGTCCGGATGATTCTCGTCTTCGGCCTCTCCTTCGAGTTGCCGCTGATCCTGGTCATGATGAACATGGTCGGCCTGGTCTCGGGCAGGACCATGCTCAAGTGGTGGCGCGGTGTCGTCATGGGCACCTTCGTCTTCGGCGCCGTCGCGACGCCGAGCACCGACCCCTTCGGCATGTGCGTCCTCGCCATCCCCATCAGCATCCTGTACTTCGGTGCCGTCGGCTTCTCGATCCTCAACGACAAGCGCCGGGCCCGCCGCAACCCCGACGCCTTCCTCGACGACGACGAGGCCGCGCCGCTGGACCTGACCCCGCAGCCGCTCGGCGACTCCGAGCCGATGCCCTCGCTGCCGGCCAACTCGGAACCCGTCCGCCGCAACGGCTACGACGACGTCACCTGACGTCCCGCGGCGGCCACCGGAGCCGCGTGCGCCCCAGGGGCGGCCGCTGTCGCAGCGGCCGCCCCTCGGCGCGTCCGGAGCCGATAAGGTCCGGCGGGTGACCAGCGACATCACCCTCTTCGTCAACCCAACGGCGGGCCGCGGGCGGGGCGCCCGGGCCACCCAGCCCGCCGCCCGGGTGCTCCGCGACGCCGGGTTCTCCGTCCGCACGGTGCTGGGCGAGGACGCCGCCGACGCCCTGGCACGGGCCCGGGCCGCGGTCGCGGGCGGCACCGGGGCGCTGATAGCCGTCGGCGGCGACGGGATGTGCTCCCTCGCGCTCCAGGCCGTCGCCGGGACCACCACCCCGCTCGGCGTCGTCGCCGTCGGCACCGGCAACGACTTCGCCCGCGCAGCCGGCCTGCCCGTACGCGCCCCGGCGGCCGCCGCCCGCGTCATCGCCGACTCCCTCAAAGGGGACGGCGGCCTGCCCGTGGACCTCGGCCGCGCCGGGGACACCTGGTTCGGCACCGTCCTCGCCTCCGGCTTCGACTCCCGCGTCAACGACCGCGGCAACCGGCTGCGGTTCCCCACCGGGCGGCTGCGCTACGACGTGGCGCTGCTCGCGGAACTCGCCGCGCTGCGCCCCGTGCCGTACCGCATCACCCTCGACGACGGGCCCGCCCGGCAGGTCGACGCCACCCTCGTCGCCGTCGGCAACGGCACCTCGTACGGCGGCGGCATGCGCATCTGCGCCGGCGCGCGGCTGGACGACGGGCTGTTCGACGTCACCGTCGTCGGCCCGTGCAGCCGCTCCACGCTCCTGGCGGTCTTCCCCAAGGTCTACAAGGGCACCCACCTCGGGCATCCGAAGGTCACCGTCCACCGGGCGGCCAGGGTGACGCTGGAGGCGCCCGGCACCACCGGCTACGCGGACGGCGAACCGCTCGGTCCGCTGCCGCTCACCGCCACGGCGGTCCCGGGCGCCGTCCGCCTCCTCGGAGCCCGCACCACGGGCGCTCGATAAAGATCGGGTGCGCTGTCAGGGGTCCCCGGTAGGCTCGTACACAAGATGACCGACGACATGTCCCCTGCTGAGCGCTACGCCCTGTCCCGGGCCCGCGCCGCCGAGCAGGCCACCGCGCTCGCCCCCTTCCGCGAGATGTACGAATTCGAGCTCGACCCCTTCCAGATAGAGGCGTGCAAGGCCCTGGAAGCGGGGAAGGGCGTGCTGGTCGCGGCGCCGACCGGCTCGGGCAAGACCATCGTGGGCGAGTTCGCCGTCCACCTCGCCCTCACGCAGGGCCGCAAGTGCTTCTACACCACGCCGATCAAGGCGCTGTCGAACCAGAAGTACAGCGATCTCGTCAAGCGCTACGGCGCCGCCAAGGTCGGCCTGCTGACCGGTGACAACAGCGTCAACGCCGACGCCCCGGTGCTCGTCATGACCACCGAAGTGCTGCGCAACATGCTCTACGCGGGCTCCCAGGCGCTCGACGGCCTCGGCTACGTGGTCATGGACGAGGTGCACTATCTCTCCGACCGCTTCCGCGGCGCCGTCTGGGAGGAGGTCATCATCCACCTCCCGGACTCGGTGACGCTGGTGTCCCTGTCGGCCACCGTCTCCAACGCCGAGGAGTTCGGCGACTGGCTGGACACCGTCCGCGGTGACACCGAAGTGATCGTCTCCGAGCACCGGCCCGTGCCGCTGTGGCAGCACGTCCTCGCCGGGCGGCGGATGTACGACCTCTTCGAGGAGAAGGACGGCCCCGAGGGCACCCCCGGCGCCGGGCGCCGCGAGGTCAACCCCGACCTGGTGCGGCTGGCCCGGATGGAGAACAGCCGCCCCTTCGGCGGCCGCGACCGCCGCCGCGGCAAGAACCTCCGCGAGGCCGACCGCGAGCGCGAGCGCCGCCAGCGCAGCCGGATCTGGACCCCCAGCCGCGTCGAGGTCATCGAGCGGCTCGACGCCGAGGGCCTGCTGCCCGCCATCACCTTCATCTTCAGCCGGGCCGGCTGCGAGGCCGCCGTCCAGCAGTGCATGTACGCCGGGCTGCGGCTCAACGACACCGAGGCGCGCGCCAGGGTCCGCGAGATCGTCGAGGAGCGCACCGCCTCCATCCCCGACGAGGACCTCCACGTCCTGGGCTACTTCGAGTGGCTGGAGGGGCTGGAGCGCGGCATCGCCGCGCACCACGCCGGGATGCTGCCCACCTTCAAGGAGGTGGTCGAGGAGCTCTTCGTCAAGGGCCTGGTCAAGGCCGTCTTCGCCACCGAGACCCTCGCCCTGGGCATCAACATGCCGGCCCGTTCGGTCGTCCTGGAGAAGCTCGTCAAGTGGAACGGCGAGCAGCACGCCGACATCACCCCCGGCGAGTACACCCAGCTGACGGGCCGCGCCGGCCGGCGCGGCATCGACGTCGAGGGACACGCGGTCGTCCTGTGGCAGCGCGCCATGGACCCCGGCGCGCTCGCGGGCCTGGCCGGCACCCGTACGTATCCGCTGCGCTCCAGCTTCAAGCCGTCGTACAACATGGCGGTCAACCTCGTCTCGCAGTTCGGCAGGCACCGCTCGCGGGAGCTCCTGGAGACCTCCTTCGCGCAGTTCCAGGCGGACAAGTCGGTCGTCGGCATCTCCCGGCAGGTGCAGAAGAACGAGGAGGGCCTGGCGGGCTACCGCGAGGCCGTCACCTGCCACCTCGGCGACTTCGAGGAGTACGCGCGGCTGCGCCGCGAGCTCAAGGACCGCGAGACCGAGCTGGCCAAGCAGGGCGCCACCCAGCGCAGGGCGGCCGCCGCCGCGGCGCTGGAGAAGCTCAAGCCGGGCGACGTCATCCACGTGCCCGCCGGGAAGTACGCCGGCCTGGCCCTGGTGCTCGACCCCGGGCTGCCCGCGGGCCGCACCGACCGGCACCGCGGCTTCGACCCGCACGACGGGCCCCGCCCGCTGGTGCTCACCGCGGAGCGGCAGGTCAAGCGGCTGGCGCCGATCGACTTCCCGGTGCCCGTCGAGGCCCTGGAGCGGATGCGCGTCCCCAAGTCCTTCAACGCCCGCAGCCCGCAGTCCCGGCGCGACCTCGCCTCCGCGCTGCGCACCAAGGCCGGGCACATCGTGCCCGACCGGCACCGCAAGCAGCGGGCCGCGGCCGCCGACGACACCGAGATCACCCGGCTGCGCACGGCCATCCGCGCGCACCCCTGCCACGGCTGCAACGACCGCGAGGACCACGCCCGCTGGGCCGAGCGCTACCACCGGCTGCTGCGGGACACCCGCCAGCTGGAGCGCCGCATCGAGGGCCGGACGAACACGATCGCCCGCACCTTCGACCGCATCTGCCGGCTCCTGACCGACCTCGGCTATCTGCGCGCCGACGAGGTCACCGAGGACGGCCGCCGACTGGCCCGGCTCTACGGCGAGTTGGACCTGCTGGCCTCGGAGTGCCTGCGCGACGGCGTCTGGGACGACCTCCAGCCGGCCGAGCTCGCGGCGTGCGCCTCGGCGCTGGTCTTCGAGGCGCGCATGGCCGACGACGCGGCACCGCCGAAGCTGCCCGCGGGCCCGGCGCAGGCCGCGCTCGGCGAGATGATCCGGATCTGGGGCCGCCTCGACGCCCTGGAGGAGGAGCACAAGATCAACCAGGCGGAGGGCGTCGGCCAGCGCGAGCCGGACCTGGGCTTTGCCTGGGCCGCGTACCGCTGGGCACAGGGGCACGGCCTCGACGAGGTGCTCCGTGACATCGAGATGCCGGCGGGTGACTTCGTCCGCTGGTGCAAGCAGCTGATCGACGTCCTCGGCCAGATCGCGGCGGCGGCGCCGCAGGGCAGCCCTGTTGCGCGCAACGCGCGCAAGGCGGTTGATGGGTTGCTGCGGGGTGTGGTGGCGTACTCGTCGGTGGGGTGACGATTCGCTGCGCTTTGCGGGAGGCGGGTTTGCCGGGTGCGGGTCGGCTGCGCCTGCGGCGGGCTTGTTCCCCAGCCCCGCCCCTTCCCGAAACTGGGGGCAAGCCCCCAGTTTCGGG